>JANRMD010000455.1:0-9002 GCA_033761895.1 Pirellulaceae bacterium
TGGCACGCCCTGAGGCTCTGCGAAGGGCGTGGTTCCAGCGTAATTCGGCACGCCCTTCGCAGAGCCTCAGGGCGTGCCACCGTAAAATTAAAACTTGATGCTCAATAGGTTCGTTTGTCCAGTTGAGTTACGCCTGAGTGAATCACCTTTGAGTCGAAGTAGCGATCCACTCAAAGGTGCTTCCTGGGTATGCCGCCGAGGCTTCGCAACTTACTTCCTACCCCTTGCCGATTCGCGGGCTTTCGTGATAGTCTTGGGAAATTTTACTCGGGGAGACCCGTCCGCCAAAGAACGTGGAGACCCCAAGCGTGGGGCGATTTCGCCGAGTACGATTTGTCGACTACTTGGTGAATCCCCTCAACGAAAAAGTTCTAGCTGTGCCACGTCGTACTGACCTCAAGAAGATTATGCTCATCGGTTCTGGCCCAATTGTGATCGGCCAAGCCTGTGAATTCGACTATTCGGGTACTCAAGCTTGTAAAGCGCTCCGCGAGGAGGGCTATGAAGTTGTGCTCGTCAACAGCAATCCGGCGACCATTATGACTGATCCGGCTTTGGCCGATCGGACTTACATAGAACCGCTGACTTGGGAAATTGTTGCCAAGATTATTGAAAAGGAGCGGCCCGATGCGTTGCTTCCGACATTGGGTGGACAGACGGGCTTGAACGTCGCCATGGATTTGGCGCGAAACGGAGTGCTCGAGAAATTTGGAGTCGAAATGATCGGCGCGAATCCCGAAGTGATCGACAAAGCCGAAGATCGCAAATTGTTCAAGGATGCGATGGAGAAGATCGGTCTGGAAGTCTGTCGCGGTAAGGTGATCCGCTCGCTCGAAGAAGCCAGGCAAGTGATGGCCGACGTTGGATTGCCGTGTGTCGTACGACCGAGCTTTACTCTGGGCGGAAGCGGATCAGGGATCGCTTACAACCGTGCTGACTTTGATTCGATGGTGACCAATGGATTATTGCTGTCACCGATCCATGAGGTGCTCGTCGAAGAATCCATCATCGGCTGGAAAGAGTACGAGATGGAAGTGATGCGAGACATGGATGATAACGTGGTGATCATCTGCTCCATCGAGAACTTCGATCCGATGGGAGTTCATACCGGTGATTCGATCACGGTCGCACCCGCCCAAACGTTGACGGACAAAGAATATCAGCGGATGCGCGACGCATCGCTGGCAGTGATTCGTGAGATCGGTGTTGAAACAGGCGGTTCAAATATTCAGTTCGCGATCGAGCCAAAATCTGGCCGCATGATCGTGATCGAAATGAATCCGCGAGTTAGCCGTTCGAGTGCACTAGCAAGTAAGGCAACGGGTTTTCCGATCGCCAAGATCGCGGCCAAGCTGGCCATCGGCTATCGCTTGTGGGAGCTGCCAAACGACATCACTCGCAAGACCAAAGCCTGTTTCGAACCGACGATCGACTATGTGGTTACGAAAATCCCTCGCTTTGCCTTTGAAAAATTCCCCGAAGCTGACACAACACTAACGACACAGATGAAGAGCGTTGGTGAGACGATGGCCATCGGCCGGACATTCAAAGAGTCGTTCCAAAAGGCTTTGCGTGGCCTGGAGGTCGGCGCGTTTGGGTTTGGATCGGATGCCAAGGATCTGTGGGGGACGGAGCGACAGCCGAGCGATGAGGACATTCGCAGCAAATTGGCGCGCCCCAACCCAGATCGCATTTGGCATTTGCGTTATGCGCTCAAGAGCGGTATGACGATTGATGAGATCTTCAAGATCACCAACATCGATCGCTGGTTCTTGGATCACTTGGCTGAGATCGTTGAAATGGAAGATCATTTGCGCTCGATTGGGTCCTTGAGTGCTTTGACACCCGATACGATGCATATGGCCAAACGTTTTGGCTTTTCCGACCGACAGCTGGCCGTGATGCTGTCGAGCGACGAGATTGAAGTCCGGAACTGGCGCAAGTCACATGGGATTGTGGCGGTCTTCAAGTCGGTGGATACCTGCGCGGCCGAGTTCGAAGCCTACACACCTTATTACTACAGCACATATGAAACTGAAGACGAATCCCCGGCTAAATCACCAGACAAAAAACGAGTGATCATATTAGGTGGCGGACCCAATCGCATCGGACAGGGCATCGAGTTTGATTACTGTTGCTGTCATGCCAGTTTCGCGCTGCGTGAATTGGGTATCGAATCGATTATGGTCAACAGCAATCCTGAGACCGTTAGTACCGACTACGATACCAGCGACTTGTTGTTCTTCGAGCCCCTGACGACCGAAGATGTGTTGAATATTTGTGATCGCGTGCAGCCCGACGGCGTTATTGTTCAGTTCGGTGGGCAAACACCTCTGAACCTCGCGCGAGCTCTCGCGACAGCAGGAGTTCCAATTATTGGAACGAGTGTCGATACCATTGAAGCGGCTGAAGACCGTGAAAAATTCCAAGTACTGTTAAACGAACTTGGCCTTAAGCAGCCTGGTAATGCGATCGCCCGCACGATGGCTCAAGCTCGCGTTGAAGTTCAAAAGGTCGGTTACCCAGCGCTGGTTCGGCCAAGCTTTGTGTTGGGTGGCCGCGCGATGGAAATCTGCTACGACAACGCTCAATTCGAACGCTATGTCGCTGAGGCGTTCGTGGTTGCACAGGGGCAACCTGTTCTGATCGATAGTTTTCTCGAAGATGCGATTGAAGTAGATGTTGATGCGTTATCCGATGGCAACAACGTTGTCGTGATGGGGATCATGGAACACATCGAAGAGGCTGGGGTTCACTCTGGTGATTCGGCGTGCGTCATACCGCCTTATAGCTTGCCGGCCGAAGTGGTGCAGGAGATTCGTGAAGCGACTTGGGCGATGGCCAAACGGTTGCAAGTTATCGGCTTGATGAATGTCCAGTTCGCGGTGAAGTCCGTCGATGACAAGATGGTTGTGTACGTGCTAGAGGTGAATCCGCGTGCTAGCCGAACCGTACCGTTTGTGGCCAAAGCCACCGGCGTGCATGTGGCTAAACTAGCCGCCAAAGTCATGACAGGATTGACTCTGGCCGAACTGGGCGTCACCAGCGAACCAATCCCGGCTCGCGTGTCGATCAAGGAAAGTGTGTTCCCGTTCCGCAAGTTCGTCGGTGTTGACATCGTGCTTGGACCAGAAATGCGCAGCACCGGTGAAGTTATGGGCGTTAGCGATAGTTTTTCGCTGGCGTTCGCCAAAAGTCAGCTGGCCGCAGGTGTCGTTTTACCCACCTCAGGCAACGTCTTCGTCAGCATTAATTCGCGGCAAAAAAATGGCATCACTGACATTGCCAGACGCTTGCACGACATGGGCTTTACGTTGTTGGCAACACCTGGCACGGGTGATGTAATTTCTGAATCGGGTATACCGGTTAAGCGTGTTCAGAAGATCGGTCACGGCAATCCGAATATCATCGATTACATGAAGAATGAAGATGTTTCGTTGATTATCAATACGCCCAGTGGTAAAGGGGCGCGGACGGATGAAGGGCGGATCCGAGCCATGGCGGTTCAGATAGGTGTTCCTTGCATCACAACTTTGGCCGCCGCCACAGCTGCAGTGAAAGCCATGGAAGCACTGTTGACTGAACAGTTGACGGTTGAAGCCTTGCAAGATCGCTTCTAGTGCTTGGTCCAGATTAGATTTCTGCGTAGCGGAATGCGTCAAGCATTTCGAGTAATCTCGTAGCGGAATGCGTCAAGCATTTCGAGAGTCATACCGTGTCCCCCGCAAACCTTGACGGTTTCCGCTACACAAAAATGCGCAGGCGCTTGAGCTTGCAACATCACACTTACACGAGCATGGCGGCATCTCGCCATGTTGCGACTTTGGCTTAACTGCGACAAGCTTGGATCGCTTGGAATCGCTGTGTGCACGCGCGTTGCTACGACGTGTTTACGCAAACGCTGAAGACGGCCTTAACCACTTCAAATGCAAAGCCATAACTGCTTGCCAAATAACGGCTGAGCCTTCTTTTCGCTAATCATTCAAACAGTGTCCGCCGATGACGACATTGGACCCTGTATACAACTGTTTGAAGTGAGAATCTCAATGGCGAAGAACCCATCTCGATGGAGCCCCAAAAGGCTATTGTTGTGGCTGCAAGCAGACCGCGAAGCGAACCATCAGAGGCACTACAAACGCATTCGAGCAAAGCGACTCCAGCCATTCGAATCGCTGGAAGATCGCGACATGATGGCGATCCTGGTGAATCAGGCGACGACAAGTATATTGCCTGACGCACCCGCCATTGTTATTCAGGGATCAGGGTTTGATCCGATCGTTTCCAATCTTTCCGTCGTTTTCAGCGATGGCTCGGGCACCGTTACAGCAGCTACAGAAACACAGCTGACCGTGGAGTTTGCCACACAGCCGAGCGCCGCAGGTGCGCTAACTGTCGTCGTCAGTTCGCTGACCGAGAACAGCGGAAGTCCGGTACAAGTTGCTACTGTAGTTCCCAAAGTCACGTCCAGTACAGCTAACCTGGCAGCTAATGCAAACGGCATAACGATTTATGGCTCTGGCTTCTCGACTACTGCAGCTAACAACACCGTCGCTTTCAATAATGGCGCTACTGGGAATGTTACCGCCGCGACGGCGACTTCCCTAACGGTCACGTTTGTAGATCGTCCGACGACTGCGGGCCCCTTGACGGTTCAAGTCACTAGCAACTCTGTTGTGGGCGCCTCTGGAGTGCAAGTCGCTAGGGTTATTCCGGTCGTCACTGCAAGTTCGACGAACCTGGATGCTGGTTCGGCCACACTAACGATTGATGGGTTTGGATTTGATCCTACCGACGCTAACAATGTGGTCGACTTTGATGGTGAAGCGACAGGAACAGTGACCGCTGCAACCGCAACCCAGTTGACCGTAACGTTCAACACGGCTCCTAACACGGCAGGCGATTTGCTGGCCCTAGTCACCACAGGCGGAATTAGTGCCAACGGATCGGTAAAAGTTGCGACCGTTGTGCCTGTTATCACGAGCAGCATTGCGGATCTTGCCGCCAATGCTTCTACCGTGACTATCAACGGTTTTGGTTTTGGGGCAACTGCCGGTAGCAATACGGTTGCCTTCAACAATGGCGCTGTTGGTACAGTAACTTCCGCAACAGCCAATGTGCTGAACGTTACCTTTACAACCAAGCCGACTGCTGCTGGCGAATTGCGGGCAACGGTTACTTCGAATGGAGTAGCCAGTGCGAGTCTAATTCAAGTTGCAACAGTGATCCCCGTGATCACAAGGCGTACTGTCAGTCTAGCGGCCAATGCGACGTCGTTGACTATCTTTGGCTTTGGTTTCGATACAACGCTTGCCAATAACTCTGTAGTGTTGGATCGCGGTGCCGTCGGTACTGTCAGCGCTGCTACATCAACTTCGCTGACGATCAATTTGTCCACCGCTCCCACCTCGGCGGGTAGCATCACGGCGGTTGTCACAACCAATAGTGCATCGAGCGGAACCGCTGTTCAGGTAGCCAACGTAACGCCAGTCATCACCAGTAGCACCACGAGCTTTGCCGCAAATGCAACTACACTGACCATCAATGGATTCGGATTCAGTTCGACTGCGGCTAGCAACACTGTTCAGTTCAACAATGGCGCTGTTGGAAATGTCTCGAACGCCACAGCCACCACTTTGACCGTGACAATCACGACGGCTCCAACGGCAGCTGGGACTTTGACAGCCGTGGTTACCACCAACAGTGTTAGCAGTGGAACGGCGGTACAGGTCGCAACCGTGGCTCCAGTCGTGACGGTTAGTACAACCAATCGTGGTGCCAATTCGAACACGATCATCATTAGCGGATTTGGATTCAGTTCGGTAGTTGGGAACAACACGGTTACTTTCGACAACGGAGCGGTTGGTGCGGTGACCTCCGCCTCGGCGACTTCGTTGACGGTTACCTATTCGACTCGGCCCACATCTGCAGGTGTGTTGAACGCGACAGTCACGACCAATGGCGTGGCAGGGAGTGCGACGCAAGTTGCCACCATTACGCCTGTCGTTACCAGCAGAACGAGTAGCTTGGCCGCCAATGCCACCACCCTCATGATCTACGGCTTTGGGTTTGATCCCACCAGCGCCAACAACACCGTAGTGCTGACGAATGGTGCGGTTGGTACGGTTTCTAACGCAACGCCTACCATGCTGACGGTAAATCTAACGACTGGACCGACTTCCGCAGGCAGCATAACAGCTGTCGTCACATCGAACTCACTCGGCAGTGGAAGTGCGGTTCAAGTGGCTTCGGTGCGTCCAGTTGTTACCAGTGCAACGACGAACCTCGCGGCTGACTCGGCGACCGTCGACATCGCCGGCTTTGGCTTCGATACGACAAATGGAAACAACTTGGTTACGTTTAACAACGGCGCAACTGGGTCGGTCACCAATGCAACCGCAACCTTGCTTACCGTGACGTTTTCCGCCAAGCCTACTTCCGCCGGAACGTTGACAGCGGTCGTTAGGACCAACAGCATCTCGAGTGGTTCTGCGGTCCAAGTAGCAACCTTGATTCCTGCAATCACAAGCAGTACTGCCAGTCTGAATGCAAACGCAAGTACCATCACGATTCAAGGTTTTGGGTTCGATACGACTGCAGGTGACAACGTAGTTACCTTCGACAAGGGTGCGGCAGGAAGTGTGATCGCAGCAACTCCCACTTCCCTAACGGTACGCTTTACCACGAATCCGACATCTGCAGGAGCCTTGTCCGCTTCGGTCTCCACGGACTCCCTGAGCAGCGGTGCGCCAGTCCAAGTTGCCACGGTGATTCCAGTTGTTTCCAACGGTTCATCGAGCTTGTTGGCGGCTGATGCCAATAGCGTCACAATTCGCGGTTTCGGTTTTGACAGTACAGCAGCCAACAATACCGTCACCTTTGTCGGTGGTGCAGTCGGCACGGTCACATCGGCAACCGCTACAACCCTGGTCGTTAACCTGACTACCAGACCATCCACCGCTGGCCTACTCACAGCCTCTGTAACGACGAATTCACAGAGCAGCGGTGCGGCTGTTCCGGTCGCCAAAGTGACGCCTGTTGTCACTCTGAACGCGGGCGCCGTCTTGTTGGCAAACGCATCCACCATTCAAATCGTTGGACTCGGATTTGACACCACTCCAGCAAACAACACTGTTGTGTTTGATTCGGGTGCAATCGGTTCGGTTTCAACCGCAACGGCAAGTCTCTTGACCGTCACTTTCTCAACCAAACCCACGGCGGGTGATCTCAATGCGGTCGTAATTAGCAATGGCGTGAGCAACGGCTCAGCAGTCAAAGTCGCGACTGTCAAGCCAACCGTTACGTCGAGTATTGTTAATCTTGCTGCTAATGCAGCTCGAGTCACAATCGATGGTGCTGGCTTCGATACCACTGCCACCAACAACACCGTGACGTTCAACAACGGAGCGGCTGGTACTGTTACCGCCGCGACGCCAACTTCGCTGACGGTAACCTTTACAACCAAGCCAACTTCCGCTGGCAACTTGTCGGCGGTTGTAACAACTAACAGCGTGAGCAGTGGCGCGACAACTCAGGTGGCTACCGTTGTTCCGGTAGTAACCGCCACCACCACAAGCCTTTCGCCGAATTCAAGCAGCGTCACCATCACGGGTGTAGGATTTGATCCAACACCAGCCAACAACTTAGTCGACTTTAATAACGGTGCGATCGGAACTGTGACGGCTGCTTCCGCCACATCGTTGACCGTCACCTTCTCCAAGAAACCGAGGGCAGCGGGAAGCTTGACTGCCCTAGTCACGTCCAACGGAGTGCCCAGCGCTGCAGCGGTTCAGGTAGCCAGGGTCACTCCCTTAGTACTGGCCAACACCAACAATCGCTTGACAGCAGACGCAACCACTCTCACCATCAACGGCTTGGGATTTGACTCAACGGCGGCCAACAATACGGTCGTGTTCAGTAATGGGGCGATTGGAAATGTGACCAATGCCACTTCAAATGCACTCACGATTTCATTGACCAAGGGGCCAAACTCGGCAGGCAGTCTGACCGCAATCGTAACTACGAACAGCGTTAGCAGTGGTGCAGCGGTGCAAGTCGGTTTCTTCGCGCCGGTCGTGACCGTCGACACCACGGCCTTAGCCGCAGATGCCACTACGCTGACAATTAATGGATTTGGCTTTGACAAGACAGCCGCAAATAACTCTGTCGTTTTTGACAACGGCGCAGTTGGCTCGGTAACTGCCGCAACGTCAACCACACTCACGGTAACACTTTCAACAAAACCAACAACTGCTGACGCCCTAAATGCCGTCGTGACCACAAATGGTATCAACAGTGGTGCGCAGGTCCAGGTTGCAACTGTCACGCCGGTCGTAACCGAAGCGACAGGCAACTTGCCCGCCAACTCGGGTACCGTGGTTATCAATGGGTTTGGATTTAGTGCAACCGCTAGTGAAAACTCTGTGTTGTTCAACAACGACGCCGTTGGGACTGTAACCACTGCCTCACCAACGCAGTTAACAGTAACCCTTTCGCAGAAACCGTCTGCAGTGGGAAGCCTGACAGCAGTCGTAACGACAAGATCCGAAAACAGCGGATCTGCCGTGCAGATAGCGGATGTTAGCCCAGTCGTAACGGGCAACACCGATAGTCTCGCTGCCGACGCAACATCATTGACGATCTATGGCTTTGGCTTCGACCCGACTGCCGCTAATAACTCGGTGGTGTTTAATCGAGGCGCTGTAGGCAACATCACGAACGCAACCGAAACTTCGCTCACCATCTCTTTAACTACCAAGCCTACCGACGCGGGCATTTTGACGGCTGTCGTTACTACTAATGACATCGAAAGTGGTGCTGCTGTTCAAGTTGCGACGGTCAAGCCCGTCGTAACGTCAAGCATCGCTGACCTAGCGGCAGATGCAACTTCGGTTGTTATCAACGGCCTTGGCTTTGATCCGACGGCAGCTCGCAACACAATTGTATTCAATAACGGCGCTGTGGGTGTTGTCAGCTCAGCTTCTGCGACCTCCCTGACCGTTAAC
>JANRMD010000456.1:0-4262 GCA_033761895.1 Pirellulaceae bacterium
TTCTCAAGGGCTGGTTGCAACTGTCGGCAAGGTCCGCAGTTTTCAACGGTGAATTCAAGGATCGTGCAATCGGGGCCAGGTGAGCCCACGAACATCGACAATAAAGCAGCAAGTAGCCAGGACATATTTGGATTCCCTTCCAATTGCGGCTCACACATCAATGCCCAGGGTTAGCAACCCATGGCTTAGTAAACCATGGGTTCCATCGGGCACTCGTGAACCGAGGCGGCAGTTTGTCGCGTGCGGTCGACATCCATGTCGTGCAACGCGTACCGATTAGTAGGCGGAGTTTCGCGGGATTACCCATACATCGCAAGGTCAATAGCCCCGAAATCGAGGGCTAGCATTCCGTTTTTTGTGGGAACTGTAGCTCGGGGCCATTTGCCCCGAGCGTTCGTTGAAGTCAACATACGACTTAAGACAGGACCGGACAGTATCATCGCCGCAACAATTGGGACAATTGTGCGACACTCAACCTGACGACGTTTGCTTAGTTTTTCATAACCTGAAACATTAGCGAGGGAACAGTAGCTTAGCTGCCACAATTGGGACAATTGTGCGACACTCGGGGTGCCCAGAACCGAGTAATTGGCGTAAGCTTCCAGCACGTCAATCCGCTCTCTTTATTGCTTCCAACTCTATCCCACTTCTATGTCTCACGCGACCGCCAAAGCTCCCTCAACATTCGGACTCATCGGCGGACTTTTGACGCTTTATCTGGTTTGGGGGAGTACGTATCTGGCGATTCGCGTAGCCGTTGAAACGCTGCCACCATTCCTCATGTCAGGCTTTCGATTTCTGGTTGCGGCCATAATCATGATCGGCCTGATTGGGGTGACGCGCGGTTTTCATTTCAGCTGGAACCAATTGCGCTACAACATCTTTGTCGGTGGTTGCATGTTGTTGGGTGGGAATGGGTTGGTGTCGTGGGCGGAGCAGGAGATTTCGTCTGGCGTTGCGACTTTGGTGGTGTCGCTCAATCCGCTGTTTTTCGTGTTGCTTGATTGGGCCGTGCTTGGACTGAGCGGTGGCAAACTTGGTGACCGCCCTGCCCTGCTGACTTTTGTTGGCATCGGAGTTGGTTGTGCGGGCCTGGTGATGCTGGTCGGTCCAGACTTGTTTTCCAGTTCGGCCGAAAGCAACGACATCTATCGCATCCTTGCGCTCGTGGCCGCTTGCTTCTTCTGGGCCACAGGTTCGCTGATGACTCGCTACGCTCGCGACCCCATCGAACCGTTCACGGGTGCGGCGTTGCAGATGTTATGCGGTGGTGTGTGGCTGGTAGTGACTGGCTGGTTGATTGGTGAAGGGGTTGGCTTGGATGTTACCAAGTTCACCACCAATTCATTACTTGCTTGGGGGTACTTAGTCGTCGCGGGATCATTGGTCGCGTTTACAACTTATATTTGGTTGATGAAGCACTACCCACCGACTTTGATTTCAACCTATTCGTACATCAACCCAATCGTGGCTGTCTTTCTTGGCTGGTTGATCCTGGATGAAACAATCAATTCACGGATCTTGGTGGCATCTGCCGTAATCGTCTTGGGAGTAGCGTTGATTACAATCTCTCGCAGCCGAGGTGCACGCAGGTTGAAAGCTGCAGGGTGAAAGATGAAAAAGTCTGCTGACCAGCGTCTCAAGCCTGGATCGGGATATCGCGGATCGGTGAACAGTCGAGATGGGCGAGGCGCATGCACTTGGTTTTTGCGTCTAGACTGATGCGCAACGGAATGACTTCGGACTGGATTGCTGTGGCCTGTTGCAGGTCGCAATGGGCTACTGGGACAAGTCGAGCATTGTTACGTCGGTACAGAGTCAGCTGCCATGGATTGCGATCGATCACTAGCAGTTCGCGAGTGCCGACCATGGCATAGAAGTCAAGTTTGTCGAGCGTGCGATCACCTTGACTTACAATTTCAATCGCGAAATCTGGCCCGCCCAACCAATGTGTTCCGCAATCGACAGCCGATGTGTCGTTGAGAAAGACCAGCACATCTGGGATTCTGTAGTTTTGTGTCCAGTTCTCACGCGAGTCGCTAACGTTTGCGCCCGCCAGTGTTTTCCCCTGCCCTCGCCAATTCGTGATGGTACTAATCGCCGCAGCAAGTTCCGTGGCCAACGATTGGTGTTCGTTATCGGCCATCGGCGCCATCACATAAACTCCATTCCATACTTCGTCATGACGGTCAGCACCACTGGCGCGGCGAGTCTGCAATACTTCGACAGCGAATGCTTCATCGTTGATGAGTATTGGCACCGACCTACTCCTCGGAGGAACATGGAAACTAAGGTTACAACAATTCCATGATAGGCTGAATCCCATCGTCGACCAAGTAATGAGGTCGCCCGCTGAAGTCGGTGACGGTGGTTGTAGCGGCGCTAAGTCCCATGTTGTGGTACAAGGTCGCAAATACTTCTTGGAAGGAAACCGGCCGCGAGACGGCTTCGCCACCATAACGGTCCGTAGCACCGATGACTTGTCCCGTCTTCATACCACCACCCGCTAGCAGCGCGCAAGAAACGTTTGGCCAGTGGTCGCGACCACCGTCTTTATTGATCTTGGGTGTTCGCCCAAATTCACCCCAAGCAATTACGGTCGTGGTCTCAAGCAACCCACGCTGATCCAGATCTTCAATCAACGCGCTGAGCGCTTGATCAAAGTCGGGCAGGTTCTGCTTGGCAATCTTAAAGTTCTGACCATGCCAATCCCAGAACGAATAACTGAGCGTGACCACCCGGCAACCCGCTTCGACCAGTCGTCGTGCGAGCAAGAATTGTTCATTCAAACGCGGTGCGGCATCGCCCTGCTCTTTATCCGTGCCTTTGCCATAGCGTTCACGAACTTTGGCATCCTCTTGCGAGATATCCAACGCCTTGAGCATCTCACCGGACGTCAATAACTCAAATGCCCGCTGTTGGAAGGATTCGATACCATCCATCGCGCCGCGGCTATCGGCGCCCCGACGAAACTGATCGATACTGGTCAGCAAACTTTTGCGATCTGCCAAGCGATCAACCGTGATGCCATTGAGCACCATGTCATCTTTGATCGCACCCAAAGGCATAAAGGGAGTGTGGCCTACTCCGAGGAAGCTCGGCTTGCCAAAGTTGTAAGGCGAGTGCCGCATCTTGGGCGACAGGTTGACGTAGGATGCCAGCGTTGGATTCGGTGAGCCCTGGAGCTTTGAAATGACGGAGCCGATCTCTGGCCAACCACCCGGCGGATTGCGCTCGTTCAATCGACCGGTCATGCATTGAAATGATTCATGTCGATCTTTGGCGCCGACCATCGAGCGAATGACGGCGCACTTATCGGCCAGCTTGGCTAATAGAGGCAAGTGCTCGCAATACTGGATGCCCGGTACGTTAGTCGCGATCGGTTGGAACTCACCGCGAATCTCCGACGGCGCTTCGGTCTTGAGGTCATACATATCCTGGTGCGGCGGACCACCAGGCAGGTAGACCATGATGATGGACTTGTTGGAGCGTTTGTTTCCGTTCTCTTCGGCGCGCAGCAACTGTGGCAGGGAAAGCCCTCCGAAGCCCAGCGCTCCGATCTTCACAAAGTTACGTCGCGAGAATCCATCGCAGAAATTTTTGGATCGACTGCCGTGAATGGTTAGCATCGGTTGGAATCTTTTAGGTGGGAAAACTGGCGGGAGCTATGACCATGATCTTGTCAGCATTTGCCTGCAATGTCAAATCGACAAGCCCCGACCGGAAGTGTAGCTGTTTTGGTCATGAACCGGTTGCAACAAGTTTGGGGCTATATTCAAGAGAGTTTATGCTAGCACCAGCGCACCTCTCACCAGCAGCCAACAGGACCAGCAGCCAGCAGGACCGCAGGTCGCACTCGGCAAGATGCGCCCCACCGCACGCAACGTGTTTGCTCGGCGTAATCCTGACTTTTCAGCCACTTTCCAGAGCTAAAGCTCTTGCCGCCCCGGAAAACACTCCCTTTGGTGGTGCTTTTTCAAGGTTTTCCAAAAGTCAAATGAACTTCGTCACGTTTTTTGGTAGCGGAAGCCGTCAAGGCTTTCGAGGACCAGCCGGCCGGGATGTTGCGATTCGGCAAAGCGTAGGCTGCTAACAACCTCAGCCCTCATCGCCATTCGTCTCCGCGTCTCAAGTTAGTGAGAAACCGAACGATCCGCAGAGTAAATCTGCGGGATTAACCGATGGGCGTTAGCCCCGGTTTTTGCTCTGGTAACCGCCGCTAACCCTTCAAGCATTCGAAAGTAATGCGGTGGCCGTCGAAA
>JANRMD010000457.1:0-3887 GCA_033761895.1 Pirellulaceae bacterium
GCTGGCCCCATCGCTCCTGTATGCTCCCTCAGCGAATGCCAATCGGAACAAAAAATTGCAATTTTTTGAGATAGCCCTTGCCCTTAAACAACACCGTCGCTCTCCCCGGAGTACCGGGGCGAGGGGAGCCACAGCGTTTTCACTTGTCGATTGCGTTGACGCAAAACGAAGCTGTAACAAAACTCTCACTAGAGATTTTTGAAAGATTGCTATTTGTCGCACAGCCCCAGGCGGAGCCTGCAAGGCAGTGGGTTCCCAGGCAGAGCCTGGGAGCCAGATGCAAGAAAGTGAGTGCCATTTGGCTTTCGCCTTCGGCTCACACTCCTTTGACGCATTCCGCTACGGGATCTCCCGAAAAGCTTGAGGGCTTGTCGATTTTCTACCTACTCTCCGTATCGGCCTACAGAATCAAGGGAAAACTAGCCTGCTTTAGCTTTCGACAGAACTGGACTCTACAGATACAATAGGCTTTGAAACAGCTCAAAATCTCCCAAATTATGGTGCCCAAAGCGTGTCCTCATTCCAATTGCCGGTCCTTGGCGAAGCCCAGTTAGCCAACCAGACAGCTGACCGATTTCTCACAAATCTGCCGGAAATGTGCGGGCCGACGGGGAAAATCGCGACGCGGCCGCTGCCGATGACGATGGCGGAAGCCCGTGAACGGGGCTGGGATGAGATCGACGTTGTCATCGTCAGCGGGGATGCGTACATCGACCACCCGAGCTTTGCGATGAGCATTTTGGGCCGAGTCCTAGAAGCGGCCGGCTACCGCGTCGGCATCATTTCGCAGCCCGACTGGCACTCCTGTGAGGACTGGAAACGCTTCGGCCGCCCGCGTTTGTTCTTCGGCATCAGCGCCGGGAACATGGATTCCATGATCAATCACTACACTGCGAACAAGAAAGTTCGCAACGATGATGCCTATTCGCCAGGCGGCAAGATTGGGTTGCGGCCAGACCGCGCGACGCTCAGTTATTGCCAGCGTGCCCGCGAAGCATTTAAGGGCGTCCCAGTCATCGCTGGCGGCGTGGAAGCTTCGCTGCGCCGGTTGGCTCATTATGACTATTGGAGCGACAAGGTTCGCAAAAGCATCCTGCTGGACAGCAAAGCGGACTTGGTTGTCTTCGGCATGGGCGAAAATGCGATCGTCGAGATCGCTCAGCGTCTGGATGCTGGCGAGAGCGTCAAAGACTTGCGCGATATGCGGGGCGTAGCTTATGCGCTGGGTGCTTCAGAGAAAGTTCCAGACGATGTACTGACCTTGCCCAGCTATGAAGAGGTCGTGGCGGACAAAATGCAATTCGCCGAAGCGACTCGTATCATCCATCACGAGACCAATCCCTACAACGCTCGACGCCTCGTGCAGTGGCATGCAAATCAAGCTGTCGTTGTGAATCCGCCTCAGTTGCCAATCTCCGAAGCGGCCATGGATCGGATCTATGGTCTGCCGTACACGCGTCGTGCACATCCGAGTTACAAAGAGCCGATTCCTGCGCACGAGATGATCAAGGACTCCGTCACGATCATGCGCGGTTGCTTTGGCGGTTGTACCTTCTGTTCGATCACCGCCCATCAAGGCCGAGCGATTCAATCACGCAGTAAAGCGAGTATCATCGGCGAGATCGAAAAACTGGCCAAAGACAAACAATTCAAAGGTACGGTCAGCGATATCGGTGGACCAACGGCCAACATGTATCAGATGAAATGCACTCAGCCCGAAGTGGAGGCCAAGTGCCGCCGTCAATCGTGCGTGCATCCCAAGATCTGCAAGTTGCTGGGCGTGGACCATCAACCGGTGATTGAACTGATGCGGGAGGCTCGCAAAGTCGAAGGGGTGAAGAAAGTCCTCGTTGCCAGCGGTATTCGCATGGACCTGGCGCGTCAAAGCCCCGAGTACATTCGCGAGCTGACAGAACATCACGTTGGTGGGCATTTGAAAGTCGCCCCTGAGCACGTTGACCCCGATGTGTTGTTCAAGATGCGCAAGCCAGCCAACGATGACTTTGAGTACTTTGCCGAAGTCTTCGAAGAGCAATCGAAAGCAGCTGGCAAGAAGCAGTACTTGATACCGTACTTCATCGCCAGTCATCCAGGCAGCGACTTGGATGCGATGATTAACTTGGCCGTTTTTCTCAAGCAAAATGGCTACAAGCCTGACCAAGTGCAGGACTTTATTCCGGCACCTTTGGATGTAGCGACCTGCATGTATTACACGGGCGTCGATCCGTTCACCAAGAAACCGGTGTTTATTGCCAAGGGGCTCCGCGATCGGAAGACCCAGCGAGCGCTTATGCAGTTCTTCAAGTCGGAGAATTACTTCGAAGTTCGCGAAGCCTTGCGCCAAGCGGGTCGAACGGACTTGATTGGAGACGGCTGCGATGCACTGATCCCAGCCACGCCGCCGAAAGAAGCTCTATTGCGACGTCGCGAAGATGCTAATGCAAGATTTCGCGGCGAGTACGTGCATACCATTCCCAACAAGGATGGAAAACCCGCCGCGAAAAAAGGTGGCAAAAAGGAACGTCGCGACCGGACAACCAAGGGCTATCGTCCGGGTCGCAAAGGCGCTCAGTAGGTTGATTCAGGTTGAGCGCTCAGTAGGCAAGGGCCGTATCGCCAGCATCCTTGGTCACAATCGCTTTGGCAGTGTTGGGATCAATGGAAGTGGACAAGAACTGGACGGATCCATCGGCAAACGCGGCATTGCCTCCACCGGTATGATTGGGTCGGCTGGTTTGGCCAAGTGACAAGTAAGTTGCCATATCAATGTCATCGGGCGCCATCCACGGTACCGCGTTTTCCGACTCCGTTTCGATTACGAAAATTGTGTTTCGGAGTCCGTCTGTAACTTCGCTGAACTTAGTGCCTTTGTTCGCTCCTGGAAAAATGCTGGACGGATCGACCACCACTTGGTAGCAAGTTTTCTCGGGTGAATCGGTATGACCTGACGGACATGCGTAGGTGGGAATAACAACTTTGCTGAATGGCAAATTGACTGGATCATCCCAAGGCTTGGAGAAATCGATCTGCTGGTACAACGCGTTTTGCTCCATGAATGGGAGAATCAGCGTTCGCCAACTGTGCAGCGGCTTGCCATTTTCATCAGCGGTGAAGGCTGGCGGAAGCGTCCTGAAAGCGGCTTCGTAATTGTGCAGTGCCAGCGCGATTTGCTTCATGTTGTTGCTACATTGCATGCGTCGAGCGGCTTCGCGAGAGGCTTGCACCGCAGGCAGCAGCAATCCGACCAGCACACCGATACAAACTAGGAGCATTGGAATCGCGACAACTGCCGCAACAATTGCGATAACCAGCCCTGAACTCGCGCCTGATCCTCGAGGTGGAGCGGGATATTGTTGTGTTGGAGGATAGGGTTGCTGCCCAAACTGGTTACCTTGGCTCATAATATTTCCCGTGTAGTAGTTATTACTTGAGTTTGCTACGTCGACAAGATAATGGATTGCGTGTGAAAGAGCAAATCTTGAGACCGCAGTTCAGGGATTCATACAGAAAGATAGTTCGTTGAAAATTGGAGTACTGGAGTGGATTTGTGGGGGTGGTTTGCAAGAAACTGATCCGCAACAGATAGCTGAGTCGCTATTGAATGAAGGTCAAGCGATGCTGAACGCGGTGGCCCAAGACCTCTTTAACTGTGGCCACGAAGTTATTACTTGTATCGATGCAGGACTTACTGAGAGATTGCAACTTTTCGGAACCGACTCGCGTGTGCGGGTGACTCACCGTGCGGGATTTCTAAACGATCTGCCAGCTAGCTGGTGGAATCTTGCAAACGAAGCAGACGCCGTCGTCGTGATCGCACCAGAATTCTCAAGTATTTTGCAGAACGCGATTTCCAAGCTCATGCCTGTTTGCAAGTTGCTCTTGAACTG
>JANRMD010000458.1:0-2913 GCA_033761895.1 Pirellulaceae bacterium
AAACCGAACGATCCGCAGAGTAAATCTGCGGGATTAACCGATGGGCGTTAGCCCCGGTTTTTGCTCTGGTAACCGCCGCTAACCCTTCAAGCATTCGAAAGTACTGCGGTGGCCCTCGAAAGCCTTGACGGCTTCCGCTACCTCATTAAATGCAAAGAAGCTGAACAGCGCTACAGCGTCTTCAAAAACAAAGCGGCCAATCAGGGTGCCAAGCGATGATGTACCCAAGTGGAATCGGTTTGCAACACGTATTCAAAGCGATCGTGCAAGCGATTGGGTTGTCCTTGCCAGAATTCAAAGCGATCTGGAACGACGCGATAACCACCCCAGAACGAAGGCCACGGAATCTCATTGTCAGCAAACTTCTGCTTAACTTCGGCTAGTTTCGCATCCAGCAGGCTACGTGAGGTGATGACACTGCTTTGCTCGGAAACCCATGCGCCAAGTTGGCTGCCGCGCGGACGGGTGGCAAAGTATTTCAGCGACTCGAAGGTCGATACCTGCTCTGCTGTACCGCTTATTTCAACTTGACGGTGGAGTGGCAGCCAAAGAAAGTGCAGTGAAACACAGGTATTCTCAGCAATCTGCGACGCCTTGCGGCTCTTGTAATTGGTGAAGAACACAAAGCCTTGCGTGTCATAGTATTTTAGCAACACGGTCCGTTGAGTAGGACGACCATTCATATCCACCGTTGCCAACACCATGGCATTGGGTTCAAGCAACTGCGATAAGACCGCTTGCTGGTACCAGCTTACAAATTGATCATAAGGACTGTTGGCTAGACTGGCTTCGTCCAGTGGAGGGCTATCGTATTCGCGACGCGCATCATGTAAGTTTTGTTCCATCAGTGTGTCCTATTGAACACTTGCGTGCAGTGGAATCGGGGGTGGAGTCATTTGAGCGAGCGAAGCCAAAAAGCCACTCATGTCTCGGCCAACTACATCACCAATCAAGCAATCGATCAGCGCCGAACGCTGTTCTGGAAACCGCTTGGCGAACTCAGGGAAACTAAAGCCTGGATCATAGAAGGCTCGAACCAGCCGGTGGATGACTTCTATACCCTCCCACAATCCTGGAACAAACTCTCCCAGCTTTTGAGCTCGCACATCATTGGCCACGAGCGCTTCATGAATGCAGTTCGAAGCGAGATCGCCAGAAACGAGCGCTAGAAACAAGCCTGACGAATAGACCGGATCGAGGAACCCAGCTGCGTCGCCGATCATGACCCAACCATCGCCAACAACTTGCTTGTTAATGTAAGCAAGTTTGCGAATGCCGCGCAGCGGTTGAACAGCTTCGGCATCGGCCAGCCACTCAGCGAGCGGTTGACACAAATCGACTTCAACCGGAAAGACATCTTCGTAGTGGTTGCTGCTGCGGAACAGGTAGTCCGATGATGCCACGATACCAACGCTGACGATATCATCGGGCAGTGGTATGTACCAGAACCAGCCGCGCTCTGGGATCATGAACACCGTCGTTTCGCCTGCATCGATACCCTCGCGACGATACGCTCCACGATAGTAGGTCCAGATGGCGGACTTGTTCAGCCCCGGAATATCCACTTTCAAATCCAATTGCTTGCCCAGCACCGTCGCGCGGCCCGAAGCGTCCACGATTACTTTCGCCGTAATGTCCTCCGGCTGGCAACCAAATGTCTCGACGCGTAAACCAACCGCTTGTGAGCCATCGAAATGGACTTTGCTAACTTTTGTCGCCGACCGAATTTCGACACCTGCCTCACGCGCGTTGTCCTGGCAAATCACATCGAATTCGGAACGCTTGACTTGCCAGGTCTTAGCGCGTTCTCCTTCGATGGTCTCGTGAAAGTAGAACGGGGCCGCTTCTTTGCCTGAAGGGGATACGAACCGCACGCTATGTTTGACAGGAAATTGCGATTGGCGCATCTTCGAAAGCAAGCCCAAGCGATCAAAGGTTCCATAAGTATGCGGGATCAGCGATTCGCCGATGTGATAACGTGGAAAACTGGTGCTCTCCAGGATCAAGCAGCGATGCACCTGCCGCTGCAACAGGGTCGCCACGGTCGAGCCTGCAGGGCCACCGCCAATCACAGCGACATCATAACTTGCGTTTGAATGGTTTGGCACAAAAACGATTCCTAAGCATAAGCATGTAGTCGTAACACAACACTAATCCTTACCAAGTGGAAATGAGCAAAGAGGTTTGCGACTGGCTGGGACACGGTTCAAATCGGCAATCGTGGTGTCACCAAAGGTCTCTTCGATGGACTTGGCCGCATCGTCCAGTTTGCGATGGAGTGGACAAAGGTTGATGCCGTGCAAACCAAGTGGGCACTCATGAAATCGACGAATCGGTTCCACAGCATTGACGACTTGCAGGACGGTGAGTTCATCAGCGGTTACGGTCAATACAAAGCCGCCATGCAACCCTCGTTGCGAATGCACGAGTCCAGCTTTGTTTAGGCTCTGCATGACTTTTGATAAGTAACCTGCAGGCGATTGGGTCTTTTCAGCGATCTCACTGGTCGTCCTCGGTACTGGTTGTTCGGCCAGATAAACAACCGCGCGCAAAGCGTATTCGGCAGTCTGTGATATCACGTTTCGAAATTCCAAGCGAGCAATCTTGACTTGTGGAGCTAAATATCCAGAATACAGGCAGAACGCACTTAGGTCAACCAAACATTCAGAAAGGAACATATATGCAATCGGAGCCTTGCCTAGTCGAACCGCCAGCACCTCAGCCAGAATCACCAACTAAATCAACGAACATAGCGACGACGGCCGCTGCGTTGCTGCCTACGTCGAGTCGCCCGTTTGCTGCTCTATCGAAACACTTTCCGGATGGTGTGGCTTGGGGGGCCGCCGCCTGGATCGCGATCGTGCATCTCGGAGCTTTGGCCGCTCCCTGGACGTTCACTTGGGCTGGGCTGGG
>JANRMD010000459.1:0-6848 GCA_033761895.1 Pirellulaceae bacterium
TTTACAAAATTAAGAGACGAAGCGTGAAGAAAAGTGGAAGAATTGCACCCCGAAGCTGAGGCGAGCGGCTTATCGCGTTCCCTCGTGTCAAGATCAATTACTTTTGCAGCAAGCGAGTAACACCTACAGCCCCGTAATGGCGAGCTTTTTCACTTGGCCATAATTGCCGACTGAGTACAATGCACGTATTCAACTGCTAGAACGGTAACAAGTCCCCACCAATGCGCAATCCGCGCACTAACGCCGATCGACCTGAGCCCCTACTTCAGAATGCCAGAGGCACCTGAAGGAATGGAATTCGTGCCCTTTTTGCACGATTTCGTGCACGATCTGCACGATTTTTGTGCATTTTGCGAACGCGAATTTATGGTCTTAACTTTTTGAAAAGAATTTTGCTTGCAACGTAGTTCGTGTCTTTCCCTTAGCTAAGATTGGTGTTTAATGGCTGATAAAGGCATCTTAACTCACAAATTGAGTCGGATGCAGCCGAACCTTCGCCCCGCGATTTGCTCTTTAAACCCATTGTTGGTTTTTTTGTTTCGGTCCTTTTAGCAAAGAGGTGTGTTTTTATGAAGAAATGTGTTTCTCCCCCACGAAACCGTGTTGGATTCACGCTGGTTGAATTATTGGTTGTGATCGCCATTATCGGCATTTTGGTTGGATTGTTATTGCCAGCAGTTCAAGCCGCTCGTGAAGCTGCACGTCGTATGCAGTGCGCCAACAACCTGAAGCAACTCGGTTTGGCAGCCCACAATTTCGAGTCTGCCTTCAAAGTCTTCCCACCAGGCTATGTTGGCGAGATTCCAGTTGCTGCTGCTCGCAACGACACCAATAACACCTACATCGGTCACTTGGTGTTCTTGTTCCCACACATGGAAGCCAGCCAAATCTACAACATGTGGTCCACAAAGCGCGTCATTAGCGCGGATGCAGTTGGCGGCCCAACGATCCCAACCACCGAAGCTTGGCGATATCGCCGCTGGTCGGCCGGTTCCTACCCAACCGAGAGCTTGTGGGATCAACATCAGTTCCGTGTTTCAACTCTGCTCTGCCCTTCGGACGATGCTTACTCGAACACTGTCGCCATCGGTACTGAATTGCGCGTCACACCGACTGGTGCCACAATGCACGGTTGGGTCGAACCAACCAACCTCGGACGTACCAACTACTTGGGAGCGTCTGGCCAGCTCGGCATCGGTATCGCTTCTCGCGAACCTCGGAAAGGTATTTTCTTCAATCGCAGCAAAACTAAGTTCGGCGCGATCACCGACGGAACATCGAACACGCTTATGTTCGGCGAAGTCACTGGTGCTTTTACGGATCCAGTTCGTTCAACTGGTCGCGAGTGGTCCTTCTCGTGGAACGCTGGTCCTCAGTGGACCGAATGGCACCGCCCAGTCTATGGTTACCAAAACCAACGACGCTGGAACCTGTTCACCAGTTTCCACTCGGGTGGTGTTGTTAACTTCACACTCGGAGACGGCTCAGTTCGCGCGATCGCTAACACCCTGGACCCCCAAATTCTCATCGACAGTTCGTCGATGGCCGAGGGTGTCGTTACCACACTACCGGAGTAGTCTTTAATGTTACGTCGACTGTTTGTGCTATCGTTCGTTGTATTAGGTATGGGCTGCGGTAGCTCAGAAACTAAAATTACGCCCCCATCCGAGTTTCTGCCCCCCACAGCTAGCGCCGATGCAGGCGGTGGGAGCGCACCTGGCGGTGGCGCCAAGAACGATACTAGCTCAGGTGAAAAAGAGAAGTTCGTTCCGTAGTCTATGACTACCAAACTGAAGAAGATCAAAAGGCTCGCTGCATCATGGATGTGGCGAGCCTTTTTCGTGGAGTTTTTCTGTCGCTTTACTGCGTCTACTGCGCAACAGTTGTAGAGCGTCAAGCTTTCCAATGCAAATTGAACTGGAAGATACTCTGCATTGGCAGGTTCATTGACGATGAACGATTGCTCCTTCGGTCACCCGCGGCTAGCGGCTTGTTCATTTAATGTCAAAGCAAAATGATAACAATTAAACGATGGGCGTTAGCCCCGGTTTTTGCTCTGGCAACCACCGCTAACGCGGTACGGTTGATTAAATCAACAAGCCCCTAGCGCCGTCGGCAAACCAAAAAAACAGACCGCTAGTGCCGTCGGCGCACAAACCGTGCCGAAGTTATTCATCCACCCTCAAGCATATTGAGAGTACAACCCGCCCGCAACACGTTCTTCTGCACAGGTCGCACTCGGCAGAATGCGACCTTTGAACGTGCGACCCATGAAGACAAGCGGATTCCTACTTCGCACTACTTCTTCGGTGCAGGAGCCTGCTCTTTGGCAGCTTCGCTTGAGGCGGCCTGCTTGGCGGCTTCGATCCACGGTGCAATCGCCATCACTGCGGCTCCATGTTTGCGGGTGGCGACAGCGACTTGGGTCCCATCTGGAGAAAGCGCCATGGACCAAATAGCACTCTTGGCGACATCGCTGTGACTGATCGGAAGCATCGTCTTGTAATCCACCAAAAAGACCTTTCCATTCATCGCCGAACAAGCGACTGCGGATGTGCCTGGAAGTGCGACGAGGCTGGTAATCCAATCAGAAGCCATCTGGAGACTCATGATCGACTTCTTGTTGGCCAGATCCCACAGTTGAATGCGGCGATCGGCACCGCCACTGAGCAACTGGGTATCATCGTCCGAGAAGACAACGCTCCACACCGCCTCTTTACCGCGTGAAAGGCTGGCAATCGGCTCGAGCTTGGGCCAGCTAAAGACTTTGATGGTGCCATCGCCGGCGGCCGTTGCGACCTGATCGCCCTTGTGATTGAAAGCGATGTCGAATATTGCAGCGGCTTGTGCGTCAATGCGACGAGCTTCTTTCTTGTCGGCGATGGACAGCACGATCAGTTTTCCGTCCTCGGTGCCCGCAAGAATTTCCGCGTCACCTGGAGCTTTGGCAGTTGCACGAATCCAGCGTGCATCGCATTCGAACTTCTTTGCATCTCCATCGCCATAGAGATAAAGCCCACCTTTGTAGTCGGTCGTAACGAATTTGCTTCCGCCGAGTGGCAAGACGCTCCACATCGACGTTTCCTGTTCGCCGACTATCTCTAGTTTGGCTGGGTCGGCCGCCGCAAGTTTGACCGCTTGTGCGGGACGCAACAGCAACCCTTCTGACTTGGTTGCGACCAACTGGGCATTGTCTAGCCAAGCGATTGAGCTGAGCCAAGGACCGCTTTCGGCGGGCGCTTCGGCGGCGGACTTCTTTTCCTGCGCTGACGATTGTGAGGCAGAAACATCTAAGAACGCACTTCCGCAAATCAGCGGCAAAAGCGTTAGAACCCGAAAGTTTTTAGTGGCAAGGCGCATAGATTTCCCTTTGGATGCGGTGCAGAGGTGTTGAGGCGGGACTGACGCTTACTGATTGTATTTGAAGCAGGCGGTAGTTTCAAAGTGCCCAGGGGCTCGGTTGGCCTTGTGAAAGCACTATTAACGGGTAAATTTTCGTAGTCGCGGCGTGGGTCGCAGGATGTCGCACTGATCAGGTCATCGAACAATCCCGAGGAAAATAGGCTAATGGGCAAGCAATTCATCTTTTCAATGCAATCGATGACCAAGAAGCACGGCCAAAAAGAAGTGCTCAAAGATGTGTGGCTGTCGTTTTATCCCGGAGCCAAAATCGGCGTACTGGGTCCCAACGGCGCCGGAAAAAGTACACTGCTGCGGATCATGGCTGGCGTCGACAAGGAGTTCGATGGTGAAGCCCGCCTGACACCTGGTTTCACCGCAGGCTACCTCTCTCAGGAACCGCAGTTAAATCCTAACAAAGACGTCCAAGGCAACGTTGAAGAAGCTGTCGCGACGCGACGCGTTGTCTTGGATCGCTTCAACGAAATATCTTCCTTGTTAGGTGAAGTCACCGATGAAGCCAAACTGCAGAAGCTCTACGACGAGATGGCTCGCCTGCAAGACATTATCGATTCAAACAACTTGTGGGAATTGGATCGCTCTGTCGAAGTGGCGATGACGGTCATGAACCTGCCACCAGGCGATGCCGATGTGACGAAACTGTCCGGTGGAGAACGTCGTCGCGTCGCACTCTGCAAACTGTTGATCGAACAACCCGATCTGCTGTTGCTCGACGAGCCCACGAACCACTTGGACGCTGAAGCTATCCACTGGCTAGAGCAGCACTTGGATCAGTATCCAGGAACAGTGGTCGCGGTGACGCACGATCGCTACTTCCTCGACAACGTAGCTAAGTGGATCTTGGAATTGGATCGCGGGCAGGGCATTCCATTCGAAGGCAACTATTCCGCGTGGCTTGAACAAAAACGAGAACGCCTGGTGCGCGAGCAAAAGCAACAAGTTAGCCGTCAAAAAACTCTGGCGAAAGAACTTGAATGGATTCGCAGTTCACCGAAGGCGCGTCAAGCCAAGAGCAAGGCACGTATTACCTCCTACGAAAAATTGGCCGCAGAGCAATTTGAAGATCGACCAGACGAACTTGAATTGCAGATTCCACCAGGCAAGCACCTCGGTGAACTGGTGATTGAAGCGACCAACGTTTCAAAAGCCTTTGGCGACAAGATGCTGATCGATAATCTCACCTTCCGTTTGCCCGCAGGTGGTATCGTTGGCGTGATTGGACCTAACGGAGCCGGTAAGACCACGCTGTTCCGTATGTTTGTCGGCGACGAGCAACCTGACTCAGGCACGATGCGCGTGGGACCAACCGTTGAACTCGGCTACGTAGATCAGAATCGCGATGCTCTCGATCCCGAAGCCACTGTCTTTACAGAGATCAGCGGCGGACATGACATCCTGGAAATGGGTGGCAAAAAATTGAACTCGCGAGCCTACGTTTCGAAGTTCAATTTCCGTGGCCCCGATCAAGAGAAGAAGGTCGGCAAATTGTCTGGCGGTGAACGCAATCGCGTGCATCTGGCCAAACTCTTGCGACGCGGTTCGAACGTTCTGCTACTCGACGAACCCACCAACGACTTGGACATCGACACCTTGCGAGCGCTTGAAGAAGCGATTCTGAACTATGTCGGCTGTGTGGTGGTAATCTCCCACGATCGTTGGTTCCTTGACCGCATCGCCACCCATATTCTGGCCTTCGAAGGCGATGGATATGTGCACTGGTGTGAAGGTAACTTTGATACCTATGAAACTCAGCGCAAAGAGCGTTTGGGAATCGACGCAAATGAACCGCACAAGTTCCGCTATAAGAAACTGAATGCATAGCTTAAAGCGCGCACGTAGCCTGGGACCATTTGTCCCGGGCTTATGATAACAGGGCGAATTCGACGACGATAACTGCAAGGAAGGGGCAATTGGCCCCATCCTACGATTCACGCGACCATTCGTCCCGGGCCAGCGTTACGCAATACTATGCGAGATTATGACTACATCATCATCGGCGGTGGCTCAGCCGGTTGCTTGCTGGCACGACGCTTGGTGCAAGCCAACTGCGGCACAGTTGCTTTAATCGAAGCCGGCGATGCTACAGCCAATACAGAGGCAGCCAATGCGCGGGCAGATGTGCGCACGGTCGTTCCGGCTTATTACCCCAAGACGTTTGGCAGTCACCTGGATTGGGCGTTTTCCACGGAACCTCAAGCCGGCTTGAACGGTCGCCGGATCGCTTGGCCAAGAGGCAAGACACTCGGCGGCAGTGGCGCGATCAACGCCATGATCTACCTGCAAGCCGCTGCGAGCGATTTTGATCGTTGGTCGTTAGCAGGCTGCCGCGGTTGGGACTGGCGCACCATGGAACAGTTCCTGTTGCCAATAGCAACTGCGCCGTCACAATGCCCACTCGCCGATCTTCAAATCGCTTCGCTCGCCGAGCCGCATCCGTGGTCGCTGGCGTTCATCCACGCGTGCACCAGCCTAGGCATGCAACAGCCTGCGAACTGGTGGCAAGCACGGGCGAACACATGCGGGCTGTATACATTGACTCAATGTGCAGGTCGTCGCCAACACACGGGCCAGCAACTAGCTGAGATGTTGCCCAACACCAACTTCGACTTGTTTCGTGGTTCAACGATTCGCAACTTAAAGCTCCAAGGAGATCGGGTTGAGAAGGTCTGTCTGATGGACCGCTCAGGCCACTCAATCGAACTGCGAGCAAGCGGCGAAGTGATCTTATGCGCAGGTACGATCGGTTCTCCTACCATTCTGCTTCGATCGGGTATCGGTCCAGCCGCTGCTTTGCACCAACTCGGTGTCGGTGTGCAACTCGACTTGCCAGGTGTGGGCGAGAACTTGCAAGACCACCTAGTCTATCCGCTCATCTATCGAACCCATGCCGGCCATGGACTACCCGCGAAGTTCAGTGTGGCTGATCGCCGGCGGTATCGACAACCAGCACCAGGGGCAACCCATGGACCGCTGGCCAGCAATATCGCTGAAGCGGGCGCGATGTTCATCACCAGTCATGCTCGGCTCCAGCCTGGAGTATCCAATGCCGGTGAACCGGTGCATTCCGCGAGCGTCTCACCAGAGTTTCAAATTCACTTTACGCCTACGCACTATCTGAAGTACCCTTCGCGCACTGCGCCGCCTGATTGTTTTTCGCTGGCGGTCACCGACCTCCACCCGCGCAGTCGAGGCCGTGTGCAGTTGGTTAGCTCTAATCCCGATGCCTCGCCACGTATCGATCCCGGTTACCTGAACCACACCGAAGACATACCACGCATGCTGGACGCGATCGAGTATTGTCGACATATAGCTAACCAGACCAGCCTGAGTATACTGATCGCGGATGAGATTTTGCCCAGTAGAAAACGCATCACAGCCGCGTCCCTATTGCGTTCGCTGCAAATGTTTGCGCAGTCGATTTATCATCC
>JANRMD010000460.1:0-5098 GCA_033761895.1 Pirellulaceae bacterium
ATTGTCGTAGCCAATCATCCTAGAACGGGTATCAGGACCTACATTGATGTGCAAATGCCACCCGGTGCACCGCGCGTAACCTACACGGAACGGGCGATTGAATACGACTTTGGTGATACTGCCGTCTCAGTATGTTTTGGAATCGTTGGCGACCCCACGGTCACTTATCGAAGTGGACCCTCGATCCAAAGTCGCGTGAACAAGTTGTTCCGTGTTGATGCCATCAAGGAAAGTGCACAGTCAACTCAAGAGCACTTGAAGCAATCAACCGCACGAACAAAGACCATGACCTACGGCGCGGTAGCCACCGTCGGTGAAGCCACCGGGCGCGTGCTACTGCCCGTACGCAACTTGGCAGAGTCGTTACCACTCGGTAAAGCTCTGTTTGATCCGACCAGCGGCGAGCGACTTGTCCAGAGAGCGGATGAACATAAGCGCGAACGCGAAATCAAACGACTTGAGCGCGAGCGCAAATACAACGAACTCACTCGCAAGACCGTGCGTTGATTAAGCCGTGCTGCTTAAAACCCTTGAAAGCTGAGTTAAGTTTGACGAAGCTTGACGGTTTTAACCTCGAGGGTATGCCATGCGAATTCCAACTATCCGTGGACTTATTGATCGTCGATTGCTGGTTAACTTTCGAGTAGATGCGGCAGTGTTGACTCGCGTTTGCCCGGCGCCGTTTCGGCCTCAGATCGTTCATGGTTACGGAGTGGCAGGTATCTGCTTGATTCGACTGAAACACATCCGACTCAAGTACTTGCCACCGTTTGTAGGAATCTCGTCCGAAAATGCGGCTCATCGCATTGCCGTCCAATGGGACTCGGAAGACACAACACGTACAGGCGTGTACATTCCTCGACGCGATACATCATCTCGGTTGAACGTCATCGCCGGCGGTCGAGTTTTCCCTGGGGTACATAACCACGCGCGGTTTGATGTGCTCGAGCAAAACGACAAGTACCAAATCGCTATGTCGAGCTTCGACGGATCGGCACATCTGTCGCTTGAGGGTTGCGTGGCGAAGGAGCTACCTTCCGATTCAATCTTCTCATCACTGGCAGAGTGTTCGGAGTTCTTTCAAGCGGGTGCTCTCGGTTATTCACCTGCAAATTCGGATCAAGAATTCGATGGATTAGAACTTCGGACCCGCAGTTGGCATCTACAGCCGCTGCACGTTACCCAGGTGCGCTCTTCCTTCTTCGAAAACCGCGATGTATTTCCGGAAGGTTCTGTGGTGTTTGATAACGCGCTTTTAATGCGTGGAATCGAACACGAATGGCTCAGCCGGGAATCGATCTGCTGTCACGTACCTGCCTGATAACTCCTTACGCTGGCCGTTTTTTCGATAGAAAGAGCGCAGCGGAGTATTGGGATACAGTTGATTTCAGGTAAACTCATTTCTCGCTAGACCATGCTAGTGCTTCGTCCACATGTCCTTGGACTGAAAGGCAACTGTGAGAAACGGGAAATTTCTTGGCTTGACCCTTTTGGCTGTCAGCTGCTTGGGGGCATTCGCCGCCCAACCGACCAGCAGTCTGCTTAGCAGCTTGATTTGGCCACAGCGTCAAGGAATGGGGCGGGGTCAACCGCAAGTTGACCGTTCGGACTATCCAATGTGGGAAAGCCAAGCAGGCTTTGAGAGTGATGAGTTCACCTTCGTGCGGATTGAATATGATTCTTACGGAGGTCGTAACGCGTTTGGAGGTTGGAGCAACGATTACCCCGATTGCGATTTGAATTTTTCATTTCGACTTCAGCAGCTGACCTCGTACCGAACTGACCCTCTAGGTAAGAAGTTGCGGTTGACGGCCCCTGAACTGTTCGATTATCCGTTCGCGTTCATCACGAACATGGGTGATATCTCGTTGGACGACCAAGAGCGTCAAGCGCTTCGTACTTACTTGCTCCATGGTGGCTTCTTAATGGCGGATGACTTTTGGGCCGCAGCGGAATGGGAGCATATTCGGAAGACGATGAAACAAGTGTTTCCGGAACGCGAGCCGCGTGAGTTAACCTTGGACCATGAAATCTTTCACATCGTGTACGACTTGAAAGAGCTACCACAAGTTCCCAGCATCCGCGCTTGGGCTCGCGGAATGGATTACGAGGACTGGCACGGGCCGTTCACCAACGGAGACACATCACCGCATTTCTGGGGTTACTTTGATGACAATCAACGCCTAATGGCTTTGTTCTGTCATAACAATGACGTGGCCGATGGCTGGGAACGTGAAGGCGAGGATATCGAGTATTTCCAAAGATACTCAACGAAAGTCTCCTACCCGTTCGGCATCAACATTATCACGTACGCGATGACCCACTGAATCTCAAGAGATCAGCGGTCCGTCGAATGGCTGCCATCGGAATGGTGTGAGGCCCGTTGAAGTCGATGAAATCTACGTTGCAATTGGCACTGAGCAACAGATCACGCAGCCAAGTTCCGGTCGTGAAAGGTAGGATTGGGTCCTGACGTCCATGGCTCTGCAAGATTTGGCAACCCGCAAGCCTGGCGACACTTTCCTTCCAAAATCGCTCGCAAATAAGTGCACCGGAGTACAAGCAAAGTGCGGCCGGTGGTTGCTTGAGTCCTCGACACGCAACGTCCATCGAGAGCATCGCACCTTGTGAGAATCCACCGAGCAGCAACTTTGATTCGTTCAGCTTTAAACGCTCAAGTGCGATTTCAATTGTCTCAGTCAAACTTGCGCGAGCTTCATCGATCCCTTCTGGCACTTCCTCACGTATCTGTTCAAACTGTCCGGATTCCATGGCAGCTATCAGCCTAGCGATACTCAACAACCACCATGCGCGGGCTCCTGGCAGGCCCTGATCTTCGAGTGACAGGGGAGCCGCTGGAAAGATCAACTGCATCGCAGCTTCAGAATCGCTTTCCGTGAGCAGTTCCTGAGCGATCCCTACTAGGTCGTCACCTGAAGCGCCGAAACCATGACAGAATACGGCAACTTTTTCAATCGAATCCACCGCATCAGGTTGAACCACAACGCAATCGAGTTTTCCTATCCGTTCGCGTTTGGCGCGATAAACTAATTCGCTCAATGTGACTAATCCTCTTGAAGTGCCCGACGTGAAGTACCCGACGTGAAGTACCCGACGTGAAATACTCGATTTGAAATACCTGAATCAGGATCTGAACCGCCTCATAGTAACTCAACGGGCAATTTCGGTCCACGCGTGAACTATCGATGCTGACGGGATGCTGACGCACGGAGGCCGACCTGCAAGCGTCAAGCGTTGAGATGAAGGCCGCTCAGCCACAGCATTTCACCTATCGCAAACGAAGCGAGGTTCGCCAGCGTAATGGTTGCGAAGCTGATCAACCAATCTTTGCGGGTGAATTCGTTCTGGCCGCGGATGGACAACCAAAACAAACAACACTCCGCAAGCGGCGCAAAAGTCTCGGCGACCAGCAAGTACACACCTCGCGAAACACCGTCCATGGCGGTCGGCATCACCAGAACTACAATTGGATAAGTGCACGCGGTCAACCAAAGTCCCAACCAAAATCGTTGCGAGAGCTTGAGTTTGGGCAGCAGTAACCACAAAAATGGAGATTCAATCAAGACCGTGAGCAGATAACCCCTTGGCAGAAACCGCCATAGATCTCCGACCGGAGGATTTTGCATAGACAGCGAATCGATCCAGGTTTGCAACATCGATTACAGCATCTTGATCAAGAATGGGAACTCGGCCAGCACATGCAAGATAGCCGCCGCGAAGTAGATATCGCGGGTCGTTGAATAGTCGACGGTAAAGCCGATCCATAGTGCCAACGCAGCCAGGGTGCCGACTGAAAAAACAGTTGCAACCAGCTTGGGTAGCCCTCGTCGATTGGAAAGCAGCGGTATCTCGCTGAATCGCCAAGGAATCGATCGCCGATCCACCAACGGAATCAACAGTAGCCAAACAAAGTAGTGAATCGTCTCCAAGAATACATGCGTGGCAACCAGCAAATGACTTGATATGTGCGGCAAGAGCTGGCTGCCAGCGTGCTGCGAGATCTTCCAAAACAACTGGCTATCTTCGGGCAAGTTTGGTTGGCGACTCAAGCAAGCCGCGAGTACCAAAAGCATCAGTGGAACCGCCGCCATGCACAGGTGATAAGCGTGTAGCCATTCCTTCTTCGTTCTGCGAATCTGCCTTTCCAGGAACCACATAGCGATAAACGGATGGATGAAGACCAACGCCAAGCTGCAATACAAAGGGGCAAACCAAGTCAACGAGGTCAGCAGTAACGCGACTGAGAGGTACAACAGCCACGGATGTTCAACTTTTGCATTGCGTTTGCGCAAACAATACAGGGCCACCAGCCAAGCGATCAGCAGCGTGTTCCAGACTGACGCAAAGAGGCTCCATTCATCGTTACTCCACAGCCAATTACCACTCGCGGCATAAGCGACCCAGTAGAGTCCAGCGAGTGTGAGCACGCCACCAATGGCTACAGAGTAAAACGGAGTTGAGCGCCCCCAGCGCAGCGGCATTCGGCCGACGAAGTACCGAAACTCAAACCAGTTATGTAGCCCTGCAAACAGGAAGATCGTCGCAATAGACGCTTGGAGCGGAAACGATCCAATGGCAACTGCGGCCACAACCGCGCAACCTAAGAATGTCGCCGCAAATAGCGTAGCGCCATCGAGGCGTAAGCCTGCTGAATCGTTTCCATGTGCAACTTCGTTGGAACTAACCATCGTCTTCATCACTTAGCGACTGGAAGAATCAACTTGATATCGTCGGAGTCGTTGGTCGTCTCCACTTGCAGTTCGCCGGTTACAAATCCGTACTTGAGGATCTTGCTGGTCAGCGAGCGAGCTTCCGGTGGTGGGCCAGCATTGGCATAGACCCAAGAGGCTGTTCCCACTCCACTAATAAGCAGCAGAACGGTGAGTGCGGCCAAGTTTGGAGTCGAAACTTTGCGGCTGCGAATAAACCACAATCCGCCGAGCATCGCAGCCAGCGTCAGCAGCACTCCGCCTATGATTGTTCCCGTACGATTCACTATCGATGGGCGATCGTTGCCGCTACTTGGAAAGAACGCGCCTGGTTTGGCACCATCAGCTTGCAGCGCCCGGATGACCGC
>JANRMD010000461.1:0-4595 GCA_033761895.1 Pirellulaceae bacterium
TCGGTTGAAGTCGAGTCATCGATCAACGGACAGCCTCGCATTATTTCTGTCCTTGGGCCAGGGCAGGTCTTCGGAGAATCATCGCTGGCACCTCCAAACAGGAGCTCTGACACGGTAAGAGCGATAACGGATGTCGAAATCATGTCGATCCATTCCGAATCTCTTGAGCAAAGAATTGCGTCTCAACTTGAAGGGCAGCTACTGCTGTTGGTACTGAGGGCAATCATTAGGCGTAACTGGCTGCTAAAGAATGAACTCGAGGCAATTGATGGGTGATCTGAGGAACAACGAATTGTATACGCTAACAGAACTTCACCTCGTAATCGAAGAGGCCGGTGCGATCTTTCGCGACTTGCTGACAAAGGCCGCTGAGAATGGTGGACTGCCCCGCGCTGCTTACGTGCGGTATCTCCAAATGCAGTACCATCTCACAAAGGAAGTTCAGCGCTATTTTTTCACAGCAGCAGCTCATCCCTCAATGAGTGGAAAGAGGGAGTTTCGGGACTTTTTGTGTAAATTTGCGCTCGAGGAGGAGCCCCATTTCGGAATTGCGCAGAACGATTTAGCGAATCTTGGAGAAGAGGTTGGAGAATCGCCGTTGGACGTTAGGCTTTGGCATGCCTATTTTAGCGGTGTTGTGCAAAGTAAACCGTACTGCAGGTTGGGTGCCGCAGCGGTTCTAGAGACCATCGGTACGTTGGCTAGCGATGTAATTAAGCAACTATTGAAAAACGCGGATTACTTGAACGAGTCGAATACTCGATTTGTTGTTATCCATATGCATGAAGCGCTTCCACACGGGGCGCAGTTTTTACTTGAGCTAAGCAATTCCGTCCCCACAAATGAAAACCTTGCCGATCTCGTTGCTGGTGCCATCGACGGCGGCGCAATGTACCTTCGGATGGCCAATTGGGCTCTTGGTGGAGATTTCGTTCTAAATCGGTTGCAGGGTGCCTCAGCATCGCGGTTCTCTATGCAATGCTAAGTTGCCCAAGGTCAGCGTTATTGTTCCAAGTGCTTTCGCAAGTAGGCAATGCTGCGCGACCATCGTCGCCAGACGTTCGACAGCGGCAATTCAACTCGCTGAGCGATTTCTTCGAAACTAAGTTGTTCGGTGTATCGCAGGACTAGAATCGTGCGATCGGTGTCCGGCAACTCCAACATCGCATCCACGAGCAGTAAGGATTGCTCTTGCTGCATAACAATGGAGGATGCAGATGTCCCTGGGGCGGCTTGGGAAGTAACGGATGCATTATTCTGCATACTAAGGCTTCGACGCTCAGCAAGCATATGTCTCCGCAAACCATCGTTTAGTCTTGAGTTGAAGATGGTCAGCAACCACTGGCGGAGTTCTTGGATGCTGTTTCCGCGAAAGGACTCAAAGCTCTGGCTGGCTGAAAGCAAGGTTTCTTGAACGAGGTCGGAGCCTGACAGACGAACCTGAAGCTTGGGGCCTATACGCTGCTGCGCTAGGCGTTTCATCAATGGCCGAAATGAATCCAGCAGTGCTCCCAACTCGGCTTGGCTTCCGCGCCGGGCTCTTGCGATTTCCAATGATGAACTGTCTTGGTGTTCCAATCCTTCAACTCCCCGATGATCCTTGGTTCGTATGGCCTATCTTAGATTCAAGCACTGGGAATCGCATGGGAAGTTTAGATTTTTTTCGCAAAATTCGCAGATTGGCTGAAAAACTCGGGCACGCGTTGCGACTCTGAGAGCACGGCGAAGGTCGCCTACGCGCAACTCAGATTTTCGTGTGACACGACGAGCGACACGACGGAAATTTCTTGAAAGATCGTTTCGTTCTGGAATATAAGCCTAAGTCTGTCTTTATCGTATTGCCACTCGAACACAGGTCACTCGAACACGGGTCACTCGAACACAACCAACTGGAGCCTCATCGATGAGTTTGAAATTCCACAGAATCTTGATCGCTGCTGCAACGCTGCTGCTATCACTGGGCGGCAGTACGAGCCATGCCGCACTGGTATTCACCAGCGGTGTTCAAGCGAACTTCACGTTTACGACGGTCGTTAACAACCCACTCGGCTTGCCTGATAACCTAGCGTTGGACTTCGTCGCGACTGGCTTGATGACGTTTAGCCTGGATGATTCGGTTGCAAACGCCACCAATATGGCATTCACCAACGCCACAGGTAGTCTCACTGTGAACTCGCCGGTCGGTTTTGCTGGGGCGACGATGGGGCCGCATGAGTTCGTTAGCGGGCAGTTCCAAAACATTACTCGCGATGGTCTTGGCAACATTACCGGCGGAAATGTGGTTGACCTGCGGATGCGTTGGCAGATGTTTGCTGGTGTTCGACTGTACACCGCTGATTCACTCCCCTTCAATGGGGCGATGACCGGTGCACCATTTCAAGTTGGCGACGTCATGGCAGGACCAGCTCCCTTCAACGTCTACCTCGATGAGGGCTTAGGAAATCCAGGGCAACCCGGCGGCGACCGACTCGCCGTCATCGGCAGCAACCGGCTACTAACCATCACCGCAGTCCCAGAACCCAGCAGTCTCGCGCTGCTGGCCTTGAGCGGAGCAGTTTGTGTCGTGTTCAAACGTCGAATTGCTAAATCAGCTCAGGCATAAAGTGCGCTGCGACAAACCTGTTGTATACGTTTAGGTCAACTTTCAAAGGAATGCAGTAGCATGTTCAAGCGCGCGAGTTCATCCAAATCCAAAAACCGGAAGAGATTTGCAGTTTGGATGAAACTGCGGCACGTTGAAAGTGCCAGTCGTGTGGGTTCGCTTGAGCAACTGGAAGAGCGTTACGCCCTAGCAGCGAATCTGATTACGGACATCAACACAACTGGAAACGATTCGCGTCCTTCGCAACTAGCCACTGTTGGTAGCATCTCATACTTTAAAGCAACGACGCCTGGCTTCGGTTCGGAACTTTGGAAAAGCGATGGTACTGGAACTGGAACGGTCCTGGTGAAAGACATCTATCCAGGGGCCGAAGGTGCGTTGCAGTCCGGGTCTTTGGTAGGTGTTGGAGGAAATGGACTTGTCTATTTCGTTGCGAATGATGGTGTTCACGGAATTGAATTATGGCGGACCGATGGGACCAATGAAGGAACCTTACTGGTTAAGGATTTGGTAGTAGGCGAAGCTGGAGCTGGACTTCTTTCGTTGACAGTCATCGGCAATACGGCGTATTTTTCAAATGCAACCGGTGGTCTTTGGAAAAGTGATGGTACCGAAGCAGGCACTGTTCTGGTCAAGAGTGGCGTTCGAGCAGATAGTTTTGCGAATGTAAATGGGACACTTTTCTTTCGCGCGTTTGACCCCAGCGGCGCTGCAGGGATCGGCTATGAGCTTTGGAAGAGCGATGGAACGTCAGCGGGCACCGTAATGGTCAAGGACGTTAATCCAACCTTCGGCGGCAGCTCAAATCCACGATATTTGACCAACGTGGGTGGGACGCTTTACTTCAAAGCAAATACAAGTCAGGGATATGAGTTATGGCGTAGCGATGGAACTGAAGCTGGAACAACGCTCGTCAAAGACATTGCACCCGGAAGTGCGAGTTCGAATCCGAGTCGCGTAACCAACAAAGATGGGAGCCTCTTCTTTATTGCCAACGACGGAGCCAGCGGTTACGAACTGTGGAAGAGTGACGGTACTGAAGCTGGTACAACGATAGTGAAGGATATTCGAAGTGGAGCCGGAAGCAGTCTGTTTCAAAATGCCTTCTTAACGCAAGCTGGCGGTTTCCTCTTTTTCCAAGCAGACGATGGACTGACTGGTAGAGAACTATGGAAAAGCGACGGAACTAGCGAAGGTACGGTGCTGGTAAAGGATATATATCCAGGTTCCAGTGGCGGCGAGCCAAGCAGTATCACTGAAGTCAACGGAGGAGTGTATTTTAGTGCCAACTCTCCGGCGGGTGGGATTGAGTTATGGGCTAGCGATGGTACGGCATCAGGCACCGCACTGGTGCGAGACATCAACACCAACTTCAGTCTTAATAATGGCCATTCATTTCCTAGGGAGTTAACGAATCTTAACGGTACTTTACTCTTTACCGCATTCGACTCCACTTTTGGATATGAACTTTGGAAAAGCGATGGAACGACAAATGGTACGTTACTAGTCAAAAACATTGCAGCGGGCACCGCAAATTCAAGTGCTACCGAACTAGCTGAAGTAAATGGAACGCTTTTCTTCTCTGCGAATGACCCCACGCGGGGCCCAGAACTCTGGAAGACAAATGGAACGTCGGCCGGCACTGTATTGGTCAAGGAAATCGCTCCCTCAAGAGTAGGTTCCACTCCGCGCAACCTTACCAATCTGAATGGCACACTTTTGTTCCAAGCGACTGACTTTTCTAGTAGTGGTAGGGAACTATGGAAGAGTGATGGTAGTTCGGCTGGTACTGTTCGAGTGAAGGATATCTCGCCGGGGCCAGCATCAGCCATCGATGGAGCGAGTTCGACGGCGATGATCGTGATTGGAAACTCGGTTTTCTTTACAGCCACCGATGGCGTCAATGGTTACGAACTTTGGAAAAGTGACGGTACCGAGGCAGGTACAGTCCTCGTGAAGGATATAGCCATCGGAGCTGGACGATCGAATCCTC
>JANRMD010000462.1:0-5499 GCA_033761895.1 Pirellulaceae bacterium
TTTGGATACCTTCCGATATACGCCAAACTCGCAACCGCCCCTCATCCCCGGCCCTTCTCCCCTGAGTACAGGGGAGAAGGGAGGAAGAAGGTATAGGCTAAGATTAAAGTCCTAATAGAAGATCCCGGGGATAGAAGATCCCGGGGACACACACATTTCCTGGGTGGGTAGTTGATTGCCTGGGCGGGTAGGTGTAGGTTTTTCTGTTGAGTCGATTTGGCAATACAGTTTGGAGGGCTCGGCGATGGCTAGAGTTGCTCGGGTGGAGGCGTTCGCGCCGGATGAAATTGCTACTGTCCATGTCATGAATCGTGTCGTTCGTCGCTGCTTCTTGATGGGAACTGACGATCTCACAGGAAAGAACTACGACCACCGAAAGATTTGGGTCGAGAATGAACTCAAACGACTGGCCGCAGGCTTTGGGATTGATCTCTTATCGATGGCAATCCTTTCGAATCACTTTCATCTGATACTTAGGTCGCGACCGGATGTGGTTGCAACTTGGGATGATACCGAGGTCGCCAGGCGCTGGTTGTTACTTTGCCCGGTTCGCAAGTCGGCTGATGGTAGCGCGGCTGAACCCTCTGAACCCGAACTGAATTCGATTCGCTTTGATGCTGACAAAGTGAACACGATTCGCAGTCGACTGAGCGATATTTCTTGGTGGATGCGAGTGTTGTGTCAGCGAATCGCGCAGAAGGCCAATTTTGAAGAGGAAATCTCTGGGAAGTTTTTGGGAAATAGGTACAAAGCCGTTCGGCTCATCGATGACGAAGCGATTCTTGCGTGTGCGGCTTATGTAGATCTGAATCCTATACGAGCTGGCATTGCACAAACGATCGAGGATAGCCAATTCACTTCAGCTCGATTGAGATTACAAACGACCGTCGGCGCCGTAACGGACTCAGTCGAAGGCTCGGTTGGCTCAAATGATGTGGTGATCGGATCGGCGCTGCATTCAAACAACTTGCCCAATCCAGACTCCGCCCAAACGCCGGTTGACTTGGGCGAGTCCGCAAGACGCGAACAAACGTCAGCGCCTAAGTCGATGTCAGTGTTTACTGAATTCAATGCTGCGCTCGACAGTTTCTTAGCGCCGATCGAGATTGATGAACTCAGCGATCCGCTTGGTGCTCGAGCGAGCGCCAGCAATTTTCGCTGTAGCGCTAAGGGATTCCTGGCGATGCCAACAGCGGCTTACTTGGAGTTGCTCGATTGGACAGCACGGCAGATTGTAACGGGCAAACGTGGTGCAACTCCCGAAGATGCTCCACTGATATTCGAGCGACTGAAAATCAAGCCCATGGTGTGGTACGAGCTGGTAACTCGTTTTGGCAAGTTGTTCAGCCTAGTTGCTGGCCAACCTCATCGCGTCGACGAGTTTCGCGGTCGGCTGCGCAAGCAGCGCTACCACGTCCGCCAAGCCGCACGAGAATTGTTGAGTACATAACCAACTTCCGATTCATCGATTTCGCATTGATTCCTCCGCGAACGACCGGCCAATGATGGCATCTCTAATGGAGATTGTCCACAATCGCCGCTCGAATGCAAATTGAAGAATCATTCCGCTCAGCCTACGGACCCATCGAACAAGCTCCGCTCTGTTTCGCTGCATTTGTCCCCGTTAGTTCCGCATAGTCCTTAAAGCTCATTGGATTAAGTTGATTCCTCTACGCGCGACAGGCTACTGAAGACCGTTTGGATCGTCGCGCGGTTAAGTTTCACACAATGCTGCTTCTTCAACATTCCGCCTGATCAGCGAGCGGACCTTACTTAGCCTAGTTTCTTTTCGATCTAGTTGCGTTTTGCCTTGTGAAGCGCAGCAAGCTTGAACGATACCTATCTGGCATTGCTATTTATACCTCTGCCGAAACCAGCACCCATCTCGCTTCGACTACGCATCCCCTCCAAAACTACGTCTGTCCCCAATTGGTATGCCCGTCTGTCCCCAATTGGTATGCCCCCGTCTGTCCCCAATTGGTATGCCCCATTTTAATGCCCCCATTTTCATGCCTTGCAATCGGCCTTGTTCAGTCTAAGGCTGCTGCAAAAGTCTGCTTCTTCCATCCGTGGGAAACTGGTAGTTTGGTACCTCGATGACTTTCCTTCGAGAGCACTGAACCTTTGCGAAAGAAAATGAGTCAACAATAGCTAAACCTCCTACGATGGAAGATTAGTAACCACGATGCTGCTTACCATAGCGACTGACCACAGCCCTGCGACAGACCTCGGGTATCTCCTGCATAAACACCCTGCGAGGCTCCAGAGTTTTGACTTGAGTTTTGGGCAGGCTCACGTCTTCTATCCCGAAGCGAGCGAGCATCGTTGTGAAGCCTGCTTGCTGCTGGACGTCGATCCGGTAGGTATGATCCGCGGGAAACGACGCGACGGCAACGAAGCGTTTTCACTCGGGCAATATGTCAACGACCGACCGTATGTGGCGTCTTCATTCCTGAGTGTCGCGATTTCTCAGGTGTACGGCTCGGCCTTAAACGGCCGCTGCAAGGATCGCCCCGAACTCGTGGAAAAGCCCTTGCAGCTAACGGCGCGTTTAGAGGTTTTGCCTGTGCGTGGGGGCGAGGTATTTCTGAAGCGTATTTTTGAGCCGCTCGGTTATACCGTCGACGCCACTCGTCATCAGCTCGACGAACGCTTTCCAGAGTGGGGCGAAAGTTCCTACTTCACCGTCACGATTCGCGGTACAAAAAAACTGCACGAACTGCTTGCGCACTTGTATGTGCTGATCCCCGTTTTTGACAATGACAAACATTATTTTGTTGGTAGCGACGAAATTGAAAAACTGTTGCAGAAAGGCGAAGGCTGGCTGGCGGCTCATCCAGAGAAAGACCAGATCAGTCGCAGATATCTTCGTCACCAGACCAGTCTCTTTCGCCAGGCTCTGGCACGCTTGATTGAAGTTGAACAAGTCACTCCTGAGTCGCTTGGCAGCCCTGCTCCGCCACAGGCAGAAGATGCGTTGGAACAAACCTTGAGCTTGAATGACCAGAGGCTGGCAAGTGTGGCTGAGGCTCTGCATGCCAGCGGGGCTCGCAAAGTAATTGACCTGGGATGCGGTGAAGGGAAATTACTGCGCGAGCTGCTGCGAGATCGGCAATTCGAGGAGATCGTCGGGATGGACGTATCCATTCGTGCGCTGGAGCTCGCTCAGAAACGCCTCAAGCTAGATCGCTTGCCCGAGCGTCAGGCAGAACGTTTGAAACTGATCCATGGTTCACTGATGTATCGTGACAAGCGGTTTTCGGGGTTTGATGCGGCAGCAGTCGTCGAAGTTATTGAGCACTTAGATCCGCCACGACTCGCATCCTTCGAACGAGTGCTTTTCGAATTTGCTCAGCCAGCCACGGTGGTGATAACGACACCGAACCGGGAATACAATGTGATGTGGCAGACACTGCCCGCTGGCCAATTCCGGCATGCAGATCATCGCTTTGAGTGGACGCGTGATGAGTTCCAAGACTGGGCGAACAAAGTTGCCCGTACTCACGGCTATTCAGTGCAGTTTTACGGTGTCGGCCAAGCTGATGATGCCGTTGGAACTCCGACGCAGATGGGCGTTTTTCAGCGGATTGCTGCGTAGCATGGGACCATGCTACTTCCTCTGCAGGTTCTCGCCGATCCACTCTTCGAGCTCAGCCCAATCGACGGGCGGCAATTTTGACAAATCAGGCCGGAGGCGGACCGCTTCGTGGATATAGATGTGCTGGATTTCACTCTGTGGCAGCTCGGTGTTCCAGTGTACTAGTACACGCACACACAGCGGCAGCGATCCGGGGACTTCGATCTCGTAACCGCACAGCAGCGGGACTTCCAGCCAGCCTAACTGCCGAGCCGCCAGCGCAGGGAACTCCGCGTTCAGATCCTTCGTAACAGTGAAAATGGCACTCGCAATGTCCTCAGATTTGATCTGGTTGCGACGAATCAGCAGCGCAAGCATTTGGCGTGTTGCGTTGAGGATCGCGTCGCGGGAGTTTTCGGTGACGGTGGTTGCGCCTCGGACGCCGCGGCTGCATAACGTCATAACGGCCTCGATCAAAGATTTACGGATGGGCGGTGCTCGATAACGGTTGGGGACGCTACTATATCACTGTAGGCATTTTTGCAATAATCGCACGTAAATAGTAGGTGTTGTCCACGCATTTGTCCACGCGCTTGAGGTATCGATCATGAGGAAACCGTTCTACAAGAAGAGCCATGGATGCTGGTATGTTCGCCATAATGGCAAGGATGTCAAGCTGGATCAAGACGAAACCAAGGCGTACCGCATCTGGCAACGCATGCTTGACTCGGCGAGAGCAATCGGAGATCCGGACATCTCGGTCGAAACCTTGTCACTGAGGTTTCTGGCTGAACACAAGCAGACGCTTGGCGAGCGCGCGTACGAATTGCTCGAACACTACATCCTAGAGTTCGCGGCACACAGCGGAACGGTCATGGCCAAGATGGTGACGCCAGCTACGGTGCTCGCCTGGGTGAAGGGCAAGACAACGTGGGGCGACTACTGCAAGCGCGACGGCGTGAACTCGGTGCGGCGAATGTACAAGTGGGCTGTTGAAAACGAATACTTGGTTCGCAACCCAATCATCAAGGTCAAGACGATCACGCCCGTCCCCAGGCACAGGCTTGTGGCCAACGATCAGCACAAGGCGTTGATCGAGAAGTCGAGAGTCTCTAGGCCAAACGGCAGGGAATTCGCGCTGTACTTGATTGCGTCCAGGTGCGGGGCTCGTCCGGCGCAGATCCGAGATGTGACGGCTAGCAACTACCAGTCGTTCTTTGTCGATCACTTCGTTGAGATAGCTGGCAAGCAGACGGTGGTAAAAGTTGAGCATGGCATGTGGGTGTTCGATAAGCACAAGACTGCGGCGGCTACGGGCAGGCAGCTCACGGTGTACCTGTCACCATGCTTACAGACGCTGACCAAGATCCTGATGGCCAAGCGACCGGATGGTCCGCTATTCCTTACCGTGAAGAAGCACAAGTGGACGAAGGACTCAGCGGGCAAGCGAATGCGGAAACTTAGAAGGGCGCTAGGCCTACCCGAGGATATGATTCTGTACTCATACCGACACACGTTTGCGACGAACTCGCTTCTGTCGGGGAACTCGATTGCGGAGGTGGCTGAACTGCTTGGCCACACGAGCACGAGAATGGTGTCGCAAGTCTATGGCCACTTGGACCAGCATAAGAGGCACCTTGCATCGGCCGCGCTGAAGAGCGCTAAGAAGCAGCAGGAGTAAGCCGCCGGTAGTCTCGCATAAAGACTTCTAGTTTATACTTGTTGATTGAAGTGAAGTACTCTACCTCTACGAACTGATTATCTACTCGCACCACCTGAACCCTGACAGTCGTGATCCACATGCCACCCCACACCTCCCCAGGTTTTGGCATGTACAGATCTTCGTCAGTGACAACTTTGTAGATCGTTCCGACAGTATCAAGGCGATCCCATGAATGGCGACCTACGCCCTCAATGATGAA
>JANRMD010000463.1:0-46749 GCA_033761895.1 Pirellulaceae bacterium
GCCATCAACGAGTAGATCCCCAAAGTTCTGGTCCCGCACGACACAGCGGAACGAAGCCAAGGCTTGATTCAGGATTTCTTTCCGATGGGCAATGAACAGCAATCGTGGCTTCCGGCCAAGCTGCTGTGCAACTCGCGCATAGTCAAATGCAGCGATCATTGTTTTTCCGGTGCCTGTTGCAGCGGCCACAAGATGGCGATACTTGTTTTGGACCTCGCGTTCAGCAACGATGATGTCGAGAATCTCTTCTTGGAATGGAAACGGACGCAGATCGAAGTTGATCGCGGTGCCAGTATCCGATGCAACGTGGCGTTCCCTTTGAATCGCTTGACGCAGTCTTGGAACAGCCTGCTCATCGAATGCTTGGAACTCATCATCTTGCCAATAGGTCTCGAACGTTCCCGTAACCTTGTCCCACAAATATGGCAGTTCGTATTGGCTGATCTTGGTTGTCCACTCAAGGCCCTCAGACAGCGCCGCGTTCGATAAGTTCGCTGAACCTACGTATGCGCTACTGAAGCCCGTATGCCGATGAAACAGATAAGCCTTCGCATGCAATCGCGTTCGTTTTGTGTCATAGCTGATGCGAACTTCGGTTCTGGGCAATTCTCGCAGCACTTCTACGGCTTTTGGATCAGTCGCGCCCATATAGCTCGTTGTGATCACACGAATAACTGGTCCGTCCCCCGCGGATTGTGCCAGTTCACTTAGATTATCCAGCAGCACTCGGAGACCGCTCCACTTGATGAATGAGCAAAGAATGTCAACACGATTACAAGTCGCGAGCTCTTTACGCAGTTGGCTTCCAAGACTCGCATCCAGCCGCGTACCAGTGAACAGGGACGAGCGGGAAAGAGGGCTGTCAGGGCGCTCCTTCGTTGCGGCATCCACAGTTCGATGGATCGGCAGCAATCGCTGCAGTGGTGTGGCAATACTAAAGCTCTCGGACTCCTGGTCGTTTAAGGCTTCCGTAAGTGTTGCAACTATTCGTTCAACCAACTGCCGCTGCTTCTCTGCCGCATCCGAACCGCGATGCAGTGCCAAGCTAGAAGCAATCAACCTTTCCAAATACTGGGCCAGCGCCGAATGCGACTCTTCTGGATCCACCGGCGCGATCGCTGCCAGACGCGGATCACTCAGTCGAGCAATCTCGGCTTCAATAGCTTTCGTCAGCAAATGGTCGTAAAGCCCCGGTTCCATCAATGTTTCTCTGTGTTTTCTCAACTTGACTTGTACTAGGGGATTGTCACAGCTTAATTTTAGGGTTTGTAATATCAGCCGGAACGCGCTACATCATCGTCATCCAGAATGTGAACTCCATACAAGTAAGTCTTTGTCTTCATCTCTGGAGGTTGCATCATTGTATTCATTGCTTAGCCTCTTGCGTTCGCTGAATTCTAGCAGCAATGGCCGACTCCAAGACCAAACCCAAGGCGATACCCACGGAGTAACAAACAAGATCAGTCCAGAGAAATCCGAACCCAAGTACCAGCCCTCCCAGCGTGGTCTGTCGAATCGAGTCGAGCCACGGGGCGTGGTAGAGTTGGCTGATCTCTACTAAAAAAGCGAGCGTTAGAGAGATTGCCGCCCGCGTCAGGATCGTTCGCTCAGCCAGCAGCGTGCTAACCAACAAAAACAACATCAGTGCCCACAGTGTGTCGCCAGCGTACTCAGCAAGGAATGAAGGCAAGTAAACCCGGAACTTGCGAGATCCAAGGCCCACAAACATGGTTGCAAACGCTGCGGCCAAGTAGGTCAGTTTTCGAACCATCATGTACACTGCATTTAATTGGATCAGCCGATTTTATTTGGTATGAGTGCTGCGAAGTTCACGGAATGAAGAGCTTGTGCAGAAACTTCTTACGGGACAAGTGCGAGTCAAGTTACCGAATGGAGCGAGAGGATGACCGCGAAGAAAAAAACTGTTGCCCTTACGTCGACTGGTCTACCAGCAGATTACTCCTTGTTCTTGGAATCACTTAAGAGCCGAGTGCGGCAGAGCCAAACGAAGGCGATGCTGTCAGTGAACCGCGAGTTGATCCAGCTTTACTGGGATATTGGTCGGCAAATCGTCGAGCGGCAGGATTTCGAGGGATGGGGCAAAAGTGTGGTGGAGCGACTTGCTTCAGATTTGCAGAAGGCTTTCCCCGGAATCCAGGGTTTTTCAAAGGATAACGTCTGGCGAATGCGAATGTTCTACTTGGCGTATCGGTCCCCACAGGAAGTTCTGGCACAGCCTGTGCCAGAATTGGGGCCAAAATCACAGAACACAAAAATCCCACAGCCTGTGCCAGAATTGCCAGATAACGTACCGCCGCAAGCCGTCGCCAGTATTCCCTGGGGGCACAATGTCGTCCTGATGCAGAAGGTGAAGGACCAGTTCCAACGCCTGTGGTACGCGGCCAAAACACTCGAACATGGCTGGAGCCGAGCCATCCTGACGGTGCAAATTGAAAGCGGGCTGTACGCACGGCAAGGTAAGGCGGTTAACAACTTCTCGGCTACGCTCCCCATGCCGCAATCCGAGTTGGCTCAGCAGTCATTAAAAGATCCCTATCTCTTCGATTTCCTAACTCTACACGACGATGCGATCTAACGAGATCTTGAACAAGGGCTTGTGGATCATGTGCAAAAATTCTTGCTCGCACTCGGCGCTGGGTTCGCCTTTGTCGGACGGCAGGTGCATTTGACGGTCGGTGAAGATGACTTCTATATCGACTTGCTGTTCTACCACCTAAAGCTTCGCTGCTTCGTCGTCATTGACCTTAAAATGAAGAAGTTCACTCCCAGTGACGCTGGGCAATTGAACTTCTACCTCTCCGCCGTCGATTCGCTCATGAAGCACCCAACCGATCAGCCGACCATAGGCTTGATTTTGTGCAAAAAGCGGGACCAGATGACGGCTGAGTATGCGTTGCGAGATATCAACAAACCAATCGGAGTGGCCGAGTGGCAAACCAAGTTGGTGCAATCGTTGCCTGAATCATTGACCGGTAGCCTGCCTTCGATCGAACAAATCGAAGCTGAATTCGCGCAAAGGGAAAGTTGAAACGCTCGTTGATATCCCGTTCCTTAGAGGGATAGTCTCAGTTCGCAACCGGCCGAAGGTGCTCTCTCAGCCGTTCCTTGATATGTTCCTGACATGCCGGCCATTCCTTGTCGGCAAGCGGTAGAAGTAGCAAATGTGCGAATCCAAGTTCGGTCTTTCCCAAAAGCACATCACGCGGCTTAGGCCGATAGATACCCAATTTGGCTATCGAAAAACGATCTTTTCCAAAAGTCAAATCTATTTGCACGTCGTATCCGTGACATCCGCGTTGCTGGTTGATGGAATCTGAACAGGCAGTTCAGGTGACTGCTTAAGGATAACTACCCTCGCGTCTACATTTAGAACCTGCAGGCCGGTAGCAAGTTCGACCAATGGGGTCTCCCAGTGTGCATGACCGCGAATCACAAGTGGTCGGTCAAGTAGCTCAAGGGAAGCGCGAATTGAAGGCGTACCACGGTAACCTAACTGCGGTGCGTCCGGCCCATCGTGCATGAGTAGTATGTCGGGCTGCTTCGAAGCAAGCGAGCAAATGTAGTTCTCGAAGCATTCCGCTGATTTCCTCCATGTCCGCTTAGGATCGCCAACGATTCCGCTGATGCCAGCGATCTCGAGGCCGCCAATCAGCGTTGTTTCGCAGTCAAGAAAATGCAGGGGCGACCGAAACTTCGGTGGCCTCGAGGCATCTACGCCAAAGGTATCATGATTCCCTGCAACTCCTGCAACCCAAGCGAACTCATGCCCAAACGCGTTCCATACGGAAGTAACATCTCCCGACCCACCGCGTTTGTCGAGATTCGGCACGGTGTAGAAATCACCACAGAGAAAAACGCCAACTCGCTCGACGGACTGGCTGATCTTTGGCAGGATTGAATCTCGCAGGACTCGGGGGAGCCATTCTCCAAGTAGTCGAAGCGTAGGTCCCGATTGAAACTGGAAATGCTCTCGACCTTGCAAGTCGGCCGTAACGACGAGCGAGTCTACACCCTGTGGCAATCGGTCTACCAATCCGACAAGCACGGGAAGGCGATCTTCGTAGTAGCTTCCAACTCCACGACCAGCATTGAGGAACGGCAGTTCCACCCATGGCTCTTGTTCAATTTTTAGGATTCTCATGTAGCAATTTCGTAGAAGCGCAGTGACTCGAACACTGTCCAGCGGCTTTAGAGACCAACAGAAGTATGAATTGAAAAGGTAAGACGCTCTTCTCCTGCAATGGTTCGCGAAAATTTCTAGTTCACGAAAACAATCTCAGCCGGATGTGGTCAGAAGAGTAGACGCATGACGAGCCGCCAAACGCGGTCAGAGTGTACAGTGCGAGGCGGAATCTCAGCTATGAATTTGTTGCGCCAACACCTCGGATATAAAACCGCTGTACTTCTTGCATGCAGCACAGCCCGTCGGGAGAACGTATGCTGCAATGGGCTTCTTTAGATTTTGACTTCCTCAGAAGTTCGCGAATCGACTCAGGGGATCGCTGCTGAATTGCAGATTCGATATCTTCCAATTTAAAGCCGAAGCATGGGCAAATTGGGGCCTCAGCATCCTTAGGATAAATTGGTACCGGTAGTTCGGACACTAAAACAAGCCGCTCGAACAAATCGAAGTAGGCGACATCGCATCTGGCAAAACCACAGAACCATGCGCCATCACCAAGCTTCGCACGGGCTTCTGGAGCTATGTGGTGATCCAAAGTAGCTTTACCGACCGTGACTCCCAAAGTTCCACACTTGGGACAATAGGCTCGTCCATCTTGCTCAGGCTCGCGAACAAACGCCTTGTTCATGAAATTGCTTGTAACCTCGGCTATAATCTTCCCTCGATGAAAAACCACTCAGCCTGATTCTATCGCTGTACACAATCCCGATAAATGCCTCAAATCTACCGGACAAATTCATGAACCGGCTCCTTCAGCTGGATTGGGACAACCGATCAAAGGTTAGGGTCAGATTCCCGGGTGAGGCCACCTTTCAGGACATCGTCGTCGTCGAGCGAATCAATCTAGAGTCGGGAGAGAAGGTCACGACCGAAGTGAGCTCACCGTTGTCCTACTGCATCAACGGACTGATTCGCGACGGTAAGCATCTTCTGATTGGCATTCGCAATTCTGTCGTCTGCTTTGACGTCAGTCAAATGGCAGAAGTCTGCCGGGCACGACCGAGCATTGAAGGCGCACCATTGGAGGAGGACGCGGTCGAGGAGGAGTGTTTGTCGCCAGGAGGCTTCGACTACGATCCAGTCCGTCGTCATTTGTATATGCTCAACGGATACTATGATGAAGCCGCACTTTCATGCTATGAACTCGCTTCCGACTTTAAGGGCTTTCGACGACTCTACCGCAGAGAGGTTTGCGGTCACTGTCCACGCGGACTGGGCGACCTGCTGGCGGCAGGGGGCATCTGCGTCTTGCCAGAAAGCGATCATATCGCAGCCATCTTCACGTTGGAGAACGTGTGGGTTCCTCTTGTAGCTGGGCAACAATTTATGGGACCGGCAAGGCTTTGCTGGGTCGCTAAACTTTCAGAGCATGAAGACACATGGATCGAAGTCCTTCGCCCGTTTGATCTCGATTTTGTGGGTGATCTTGAACCCATGTTAGGCGGACTACACAGTGGCGTCCAATTTGCGTCCGCAGAAGACTGGCATCCACAACCGGTCGCGATCGACAAACGCCGAATTGCATTCGCGACTAAAACCGGCAAGCTCCTTGTGACGAACCTCGATAGCGGCGATACAGACTGTGTCCACGAATGTGGTTGTGAAGTTAGAGCCCTGAGCTTCAATTCAATCGATCAGAGACTTTCAATGGAAACCGCTCAAGGTATCCAACTATTGAATTTCGAAGATCTCCAGATATCAAACAGCGATGAACGAGTTCCTGTCAAGCGTCTTACTCGGCAACCACGCAAGCCCAAGCGGCATCACCCCAAAGCACTGCAGGAGCCAGAAACTCAGCTGCTCAGTTGGTCCAGCGGCAACCCAGTTGCGATTACTGCGGATGGTAGATTCGCAATCGCTGGTCGTTATGTGATCGATCTCGTTGAAATGCGAACTGTTTGTGTACTCCAAAGACATACCGAAACAATTCGCGAGGTTGCAATAACACGCGATGGAAGTCATGTCCTCACGAACGATGGGATCGTCCGCATTTTTGACGGAAGAACAGGAACTCTGGTCAACAACCTTACTCCAGCGCGTGAATATGCACTCAGTCCATGTGAAGGATTCCTCGCATTGGTCTACTTCAATGAGCTCTCCGTTTGGGATCTCTGCACAGGGGAACGACGGCATCGCCTAGAACAGGGAGGCTCCTACATGAGTTGGAGTCCTGATGGCAGATACATTGCTTTTGGAGGTTGGCGGGGAGAAACTCAGCGAAAACCATACGGCCCAGGGCTGATGTGCCTTAATGACGATTCGGTCAGCATAATGAGTGTCGAAACCGGCTCGATAGTCGCTGGTTGGAACCCAGGGAGCTTGAGAAACCTATGCTGGACACGCCATGGACTACTGATTGGTATTGAAAACAGAGTCGAAAACTGGGACCCGCTGCTTGTCACCAAGAGTGGAGAGTTTTCCATTGGCCATGGCGTTTGGAGATTGTCACCCGAGCACAATTATCTGGCGGTTGCATCGAACTATGGATTGTCCAAGCGATCGAACCATGTTGCAGCTACGATTTACGGCTTGCCGGATGGCAATTTGATCTCCGAAATCGTGCAGCCGCTCTGCGGTGTGACAGATGTTTCGATAGGCTTGGCAAACGATTGCCTCTTACTCAGCAGCGATCGACTTCGACTTTATCGCCCAAGTGATGGTAAGTGGGTCGCCGACGTCGGTCCTGAGTGGGGTAGGAATCCCGTCACGTCTTTGTCTGCCGGCAGCCCTAGACTGGCAACGAGAAGCTGGGCGTATGTTGCTGAAGATGAGCCGACGGAGAGCACCACGAGCGAGGCAATTTCAATTCAGGAGAATATTCGTGTTTGGGATTTGACGGAAGCTCCCGAGTGCATCCTTTCGGCCAGCTTTCGATCTGCCTTATCCACATCGGAGCGCACGATTGCTATCTCCGCCGACGGTAAACGCGTGGCGGTTCCAGCGCAACATGCTGTGCTGGTCTGGAATGTCGACAACTCGGAACAGGCTAGAATCGAGTTAGCGTGCGATGCTGGGAGTTTGACAGCGTTGAGTCCTAGCGGCGAAATGCTTGCTGTCTGTAATGGAAACGAGATTCATCTTTGTAACTTGGCTCCACATAGAAAGGTGACCCGTTTGGGCACCCACTCCCAGCGAATTGGTGCAATCAGCTTTTCGCATGATTCCGCGTGGCTTGTTACGGGTTCAGCCGATCCGTGCGTCAAGTTATGGGATCTGAGACAACATGGCAGAGAGCCGCGAACTCTTCTAGGCGCCGAGAAACACATCCTTTCCGTTGCTTACCTACCACAACTAGATTTCGTTCTCGCCAGTTCTGAGGATAGGATGATTCAGGTTTGGAATGCAGCTTCGGGTCAAATCGTGCAATTGCTCGATGGTCCGCCTGGTCAGAATTGCCATCAACTCTTGGTTCTTGACTCCACAAGAGTTGCCGCGAAATATGGAGATCAAGTCTGGATTTGGGATCTTATTAAAGCCAAGCCAGAATTTCGTCTAATGGTCGATTGGTGCAGTTGGATTGGTTGCCCCAAGACTGGTCAGATGATCACATCCTGGAATTGTGAATATCAAGACTGGCGTTGGCCATCCTTTTAGAAACCCTCTGGTGAGACCTTTTCGAAAGTCATCATCCCGACAACCCGAGAGCCGCAATCCGTGCCAACCGTTGAACGTGTTCGGCAGGATTCGGATGCACGATCAAACAAAAGTTAAACCACTGAAAATCTGACAGTAATGTCGATTTGACTGACTGCGAAGCGACAATTACTCAGAGAAGGCCCGAACCAACACAAACTACCAAAAGATGGACAGTTCCATGAGCAAGCAGATTTTCATTAACCTACCCGTTTCCAATCTGACCGCGTCGATAGCCTTTTACGAAGCACTGGGGTTCGCAGTTAACAAGAAATTCACCGATGAAACGGCCGCCTGCATGGTATGGAGCGAATCGATATTCGTAATGCTACTCACGCACGACAGGTGGAAAACATTCACTAACCGCCCGATTCCGCCCGCTACCTCAAGCGAGGTTATGCTTGCCCTTTCGTGCGACAGTCGCGAGATGGTCGACAAAATGAATTTGGTCGCAACCCAAAACGGTGGTACTGCGGACATCAACCCCAAGCAGGATCTTGGCTTTATGTACAACCGCAACTTGGCGGATTTGGACGGCCACGTCTGGGAAATGTTCTGGATGAATCAAGATGCGCTGCCAGGTTAGTTCTGGAGTTCACGAAACTCTACGAGCCACCAGAAAAGGGGCAGGATTCTGCATCTGATCCAGGGATCCGGCAGGATCCGGGAGCTGGGGCCCCAAAAACACTGCCATTGCTGCAAATCTTCTGGGTTGCTAGACTTATGGGAATTGTCTGGCTCGAGTATTTGCCTTTCGTGTGTGCGATTGGGTCGAACTGGAACGAACTTTAACCTCTTTTGGGTGCCTCCCTTGGTCAGCCGGATCTGTTTTGCTGGTGGCTGACAATCTTTTGGGGAAGGTTTTCTAGGTCCTGTATGGTCAACCGTAATCTCATTCGCTCGTTAGAAGATGACTCCATGTCGGCGCAACTTGATCAGTTGTTGCCAGAAGACGAAATGGACACCTTTATCCTCGATGGCCTCGAGGAATTGAACCAAAATTTTGACGTCAACCAAATCGTGATGGGCAGAATCGTCGAAGTCAACGGCGAGTACGTCGTTATCGACGTTGGGTTCAAGAGCGAAGGCGCAATCAACATTAATGAATGGGACGAGACTGAAGAGCCACCGCAAGTGGGTCAACAGGTCAAAGTCCTAATTGAAGAAATGGAGGACTCGCTCGGTCCTGCCAACGATATCCACGGTATGATCTCGCTCAGCAAACGCAAAGCTGAGAAGATCCTGGATTGGGAACGCATGATGAGCGAAGTTGCCGAGGGCCAAGTGGTCACCGGTACTGTCACTCGCAAAATCAAAGGTGGTTTGCTGGTCGATATCGGCGTGAACGTCTTCTTGCCAGCTAGCCAAGTGGACATTCGTCGCCCGAACGATATCGCTGACTTCATCGGTCGCGTCGTTCAGTGCGAAGTGCTCAAGATCGACGAGACTCGTCGCAACATCGTGGTCAGCCGTCGTTCGCTGATCGAGAAGCAACGCGAAGAAGATCGCGAACACCTGCTCGGCGAATTGGAAGTTGGCCAAGTCCGCAAGGGTGTGGTCAAGAACATCGCCGACTTCGGTGCGTTCGTGGACCTCGGTGGTATCGATGGTTTGCTGCACATCACCGACATGAGCTGGGAACGTATCGGTCACCCGACCGAGATGGTTTCGATCGATCAAGAGATCGAAGTCAAAGTTCTGCAGATCGATCGCGAAAAGCAAAAGATCGCTCTTGGTCTGAAGCAAAAGCAACGCAACCCATGGGACAACATCGAAGAGAAGTACCCTGTCGGCACAGTCGTCAAGGGCGAAGTTGTCAACGTCATGAGCTACGGTGCGTTCATCAAGCTCGAACCAGGTATCGAAGGCTTGGTGCACATCAGCGAAATGTCTTGGACACGCCGCATCAATCATCCGAACGAGTTGGTTCAAATCGGCGACGAAATCGAAGTCAAGATTCTCGGTGTCGATCCAGCCGGACAACAGTTGTCGCTCGGTATCAAGCAGACCGTTGCCAACCCTTGGGATACTGTCATGGACAAGTACCCAGAGGAAGCGATCGTCACTGGCAAGGTTCGCAACCTCACCAACTACGGTGCGTTCGTCGAACTCGAGCAAGGCATCGATGGTTTGCTGCACGTCAGCGACATGTCATGGACTCGCAAAGTCAGTCATCCAAGCGAAGTCGTGGAGAAGGGGCAAGAAGTTCGCTGCCGCGTGTTGTCGGTCGACCAAAGCCGTCGCCGAATTGCGCTTGGTCTCAAGCAGCTTGATCAAGATCCATGGGTCAGCACCATTCCTGAGAAGTACCAACCAGGTCAACTGGTTAAAGGTAACGTCACCAAGATTACCAACTTCGGTGTCTTCGTCGGACTGGAAGATGGACTCGAAGGCTTGCTGCACATTTCTGAACTGGCCGATCACAAGATCGAGAACCCAGAAGAAGTTGTGAAGGTTGGCGACGAGATCGAAGTCAAGGTTTTGCGCGTCGACATCGACGAGCGCAAGATTGGTTTGTCTCGCAAGCGAGTTGACTGGGCCGCTGAACAGGAAGAAGCTGCAGCAGCAGCCGAAGCCAAAGAAGCTGCCAAGGAAGCCAAGCAGGACAACAAGCCAGTTCAAGAACTCAAGGGTGGTGTTGGATCGGAAGGTCCACTATTCGGCTCTGGACCGACTGCTGAGTAATTAGCTTAGAAGGTCAGCTTCAATCGAAACTAAACGCCGCGTAAACTACGCGGCGTTTTTTGTTTGCTTGTAGCGGAAGCCGTCAAGGCTTTCGAGGACTACCGTAATACTCTCGAAATGCTTGACGCATTCCGCTACCTGCAATCCAAAATGCATCAAGCGTTTCGAGAGTATTGACGGCTTCTGGGTTTGTGAGCCGTCGGCGCTAGCCGCGGGTCTCGAAGTTTGGAGCGTGCCTGGATTTGGCTCGTTCCAATCCAAGTTGAATTGGTGGTTATTCTGCATTGGCAGGCCTATAGCTGATGAACGATTGCTCCTTCGGTCACCCGCGGCTAGCGCCGACGGCTCACTAAATCAACGGGCTGCTAGCGCCGACGGCTCACACTCCCCGTCTCGCAATAATCAACAAGCCGTCAAGGGTTTCGAGGACTACCGTAATACTCTCGAAATGCTTGACGCATTCCGCTACGAGATTAGCCGAAATGCTTGAAGGCTCGTTGATTTAATCAACCGTACCGAACTAGCGGCGGTTACCAGAGCAAAAACCGGGGCTAACGCCCATCGGTTAATTGCAGATTACCGAAATGCTTGACGCATTCCGCTACCAACTTCTGTTTGCCGCGACCTGCCGTCTTGAACTGGACGTAAATTTGTCGTGTGCAAAGCCCCATCCGACTACGCGAGCTCCAATTGATTGAGTTATGATTGAGCGCGTCGAATGATGCTTACCAATGGAAACTCGATCCGTGGAGTTCAAGATATGCGATTGCCATCCATATGCCTACTGTTCGCGGCGCTTACTTTCAGTTCGGGACTGTTGATCGCTGCCGATGAAAGTAGACAAGTTGTTACGATCGGCGATATCAATTTCACCATCCCTCGGGGTTATGAACTGACGCAAGTCGCCGCTGAACCGCTGACCAAGTGGCCGTTGATCGCGGATTGGGATCAGAATGGCGATCTGTTGCTGGTCGAATCGGCGGGGGTGGGCAAGCCGATTGCGGAGCATAACAAGCAAGAACTGCATCGCATCGTACGACTAATCGATCGCGACCAAGATGGAAAGTTCGACGAGCGCGTTGTTGTTGCTGATAAGCTCCCGTTTACTGAAGGTGTGCTTGCTCTAGGAAACGACTTGCTTGCATGTGCACCCCCCAACATTTACAAACTCTCCGACAAAGATGGTGATGGAGTCTGCGAGCAACGTGAAGTTTGGTTCGATGCTCAAACCATCACAGGTTGTGCCAATGATTTGCATGGGCCTTACTTGGGACGCGATGGTTGGATCTACTGGTGCAAAGGAGCCTTTGCGGAACAGAATCACAATTTGCTCAGCGGCAAACAACTCAAAACAACTGCAGCACACATTTTTCGTCGACGTATCAATGGTGGCCCAATTGAACCAGTGATGACTGGAGGTATGGACAACCCCGTTGAAGTTGCCATCACTCCCGAAGGTGAACGCTTTTTCACTAGCACCTTCTTACAACATCCTGGTGGCGGTCTGCGTGATGGTATCGCTCATGCCGTTTACGGTGGTGTGTTTGGTAAGCCTCATAAAGTCATCGATGACCACATTCGCACTGGTCCGCTCATGCCCATTATGGTTCAGCTCGGACCAGCCGCCCCCAGTGGCTTGATCTGTCTTGAATCGAACTATTTGGTTAATCCATCATCGGCCAGTCAGCGCACGCTGGTAGCGGCCCTTTTTAACTTGCAAAAAGTGACAGCTCATCAACTCCAACCCGCTGGAGCAAGCTTTACAACTGCAAACCAAGACCTAGTCGTTGCTGACCGCATCGATTTTCATCCTACAGATATCCTTGAAGACTCCGATGGCAGCTTGCTCATCGTCGATACCGGTGGATGGTATGACCTCTGCTGCCCGACTTCACGCATTGATCAGAAAACAGCATCGGGTGGGGTCTATCGTTTAGCTCGCCAAAGTCAAAAAACATCGAAGGCCTCGCGGACCGAGGTCAGCTCAAACGCTATCGAGAGCCTTCACGATGACCGGCCATGGATTGCTCGCACCGCTTTGCTCGAAATTGCAAACTTGGATGCCACTGGCGCAACCGAAACGATCAAATTACTAGCGACTGAAGTTAACAACGAACAGCTTGAACTATCACAGCGGCTTCAATCTTTATGGGCACTTTGTGCACTCGGCAGCACACCAGCCCTCGATAGCGTATCCCAAGTCGTAGTGTCAAAGAACGCATCCCTAGCTCAAGCGGCTTGCCATGCAATGTCGCTGCATCGTTACGCGCCAGCGAAACAGAAGCTTGAGCAAGCTGTCTCAAGCGGCGAGCTTCCGGTTCGTCGCGCGGCCGCAGAAGCACTTGGCCGCATTGGTGATGCAAGTTCGCTGGCTGCACTGATGGCTGGCCTTGATATCAGTGCACCGGAGCGCCATCTTGAGCACTCGATCACCTACGCACTTATCGAAATCGGAGCCGCCGATCCAATCGCGACGTTCGCAAATTCGAAACACTCTCCGCGACAACAGCAAGCCGCCATGACGGCTCTCGACCAAATCGGCGCAGCTGACAAACTAACCGCGGACTTTATGCTCTCCGCTGTCGATCAAACGGACCGTCAGTGTGCGGATACTGCCGCCGAGATACTTGGGAAACATCCTGAGTGGGCAGCACTGTACGCAGCGAAAATTGCAGCACGTTTTCAGCAATCTCGCGATAGCCAAGAACTTCCTGCATCGTTACTGACGATTGCTCGCGGGTGGAAAGATACGCCTGCCATCCAAGAACTCATTGGAGCTTCAATCAAGACCGTCGCCAGCAACTCACCAGCCGCGCAATCGCATCTCCTACAACTCTTGAACATGTATGCCGGAGCCGCGTTGAATGCCGATTGGGACACTTCGATAGCCGATTGGTTGAAGAAGTCGGACGCCGGTATTCGCGAGCAACTGCTACAGACGCTCACTCGTCTGAATCTCTCCAACGCCAAAGCAGTCCAGCAGACTCTGCTGCAACTAGCCAAACAATCGAAGTCCGACACAGAGCAATTGCAGTTTCTTGCCGCTCTTCCGAGTGGTACCGATCCGAAGGATCCTGCACTTGAGACCACACTCCTTCGTTCGCTACGTTCAAACGATTCGACAAGCGGCCAAGTAGCAACTTCGGCTCTCAAACGCATCAAGCTTAGCCGTGAGGGTGGTAGTCAACTACTCGCAAGCCTGAAAGATCAACCACCACGCGATCTGTTTGTATCTGTCGAGGCCATCAATCGGCTGGGCAACGATGAACTCGATGAAAGCATGCTCAAAACATTGGGCGATTTGCCATCGGCCAAAACTCTATCGATGGATCAGTTGCTGAATCTTTATCGCAATCGAGGCGATAAGCTGAAGAGCCTCACTGAGGCAGCCATCAAGAAACTCAGTCGAGCCCCTGAAGACGTTGAAGCCAAGGTGGATGCGACGCTTGCGAAGCTCGGCCCCGGAGACCCAATTCGCGGCTTGCAGCTGTTTCGCAGTAGCAAAACCGCGTGCAGCAGTTGTCATCGCCTGGGCTACGTTGGTGGCGAGATCGGTCCAGAACTGACTCGGATCGGCGGTAGTCGCACTCGCCGCGCGCTGCTCGAAGCGATCCTCTTCCCCAGCGCACGCCTAGAACAAAGTTATCAACCGACACGAGTGCTTACCCTCGATGGTCAAGTCTACAATGGCATCGTTAAGAACACATCCAACGCGAAAACGTTGGACCTGCAACTGACTGCTGACAAGACGATTTCCATTCCTACTTCCGAGATTGAACGCCAGGAACCTAGCCAAGTGTCGATTATGCCCGCTGGAATGATCGAACTGCTAACCCCAGAAGAACTCGCCGACCTCCTCGCCTTACTTGAATCTGGTAAGTGAATCCTAACTTGCTAGTTGGAGCGATGACTGAGTCACCATGATCGACCTCAACCTCCAGATTGCTTTGGATCAAGCCCCAGCGGTAGAACGCCCCGGACGCAGCTCGTCATTGCGAACTTTGCCCGCACGCGGCTGGTATCTACCCTCGACGAATCTCACTGAGTGGATGGAGGTACTGAATGAACGCTTGGTCGCGGCGAGTCCTAGGCGAGTAGACTACAGGCTCTACATTGCTCCCACATCGGTGTCCGATATTCGAGCATCAGGGCTCATTTATTTGACCTCTTGCGCAACACCTTCCCCCAAGTTGCCCGAAATGGGATGGGCAATCGATGTACCGTTGGGCGCGATCGGTCTTGTAGGCATTCGATCAGCGAGCGATCAAGCTGAGATTTGGTTGCCGTCGAACTCACGACTAGAACCCGCCTTGCCAGTCAGTGAGCTGGCTGAGCTGGTGGAAGGTCCAGATCCACGGACGTATGTTTGGTTACCTTCAATTGGCTTGACCGTTTTCGAGCCCACGGACGCTATCGATCTGACGCAATTGCTGCGCAGACCGTCGATCCCAGAGCGTAAACCAGTGACTAAGCTCGTTAGGACATGGACTGCGTTGCCTGACGTAGAACAGCTACCTGACCGCATCGTCGAGTTCGTATTTCCAAAACCTGACGTGTTCGAGCAAATGTTCGAGCAAGAGCAGGATGAGATTGGTAGCGAGTCGAACCAGTTAAGCAAGATTGACGAGCAGGGTGATGCAGGCGGCCGAGGTGTCTTGGGCAAGGTGCAAGACTTTCTGAGTGATCAGATAGAGCGTTGGTTGAGCAAGCGCGAGCGTCGTCAACAACAGCAAGCGAGCCAAGGCAAAGCAATTGGGAAGCCTCGGAAGCGTGCTGCTGGGAAAAGCTTGGCAGATAAAGTTGCCCAAAAGATGTCCAAAGTGCTGCAGTCAAAACGTGACCAGCAGATCAATAAGTTGCTCAAACTGCTGCAAACGGATCCTGACAAAGCTCTGCGATTTGCGATTCCATTGGCGGCCATGTCGGCGTTTCGTGGGCTCGGGAATTCTGGCAATCGCTTGACTGAACGCGCGCCCGATTTTTCATTGCCCAACTTGTTCGGCAGTGGAGCAGTCGATCCATGGGTATTCGACCAAAAGACTCATAGTCAATTGCAGGCCGCCTATCGAATGCAAGCGGAACGAGAGTTGGCTGCGGGGCGCTTTCGGCGGGCCGCGTATATACATGCGCACTTGTTGGGTGACTTAACGGCTGCGGCCACAATACTGGAGCGTGGCAAGGCCTTTCGCGAAGCGGCAGTAATCTACGGCGATAAATTGAAACGGCCGCGTGACCAAGCTCGATGTTTGGCGTTAGCAGGGCAATTTAACGACGCAGCAAAAATCTATGAAGACCTGGGAGAATTTGAAGCCGCAGCCAAAGTCTGGGAAGATTCTGACGACGAAGAGCGCGCGGTACTGGCTTACAAGAAAGCCATAGCGCTGAAGATCGAGCAATTTGAGATTCTGGCCGCGGCAAAGCTCATGGATGAAAAGCTTGGTGATCGCCTAGGTGCGGAAGAATTGCTTTGGGAACAGTGGCCCGATGGTCGAACGGCCCTGAGCTGCGTGGAACTCGGTTTTCGCTGGTATGCTGAGAGCGGCAAGCACGAGCTAGCCAAAACGCGATTTGAAACGCTGGTCGAACAGGCTAACAAGTACGATGATTTGCGACTGGCTAAACTCTCCGCCAGGTTGGTACGAAGCTATCCGGATCGTGAATTACGTGAGCTCGCCGAAGATCGCTGTCGTGTGGTTGCGGGCGCCAGTTTGCGGGAGGTTAGTGAACAGGAAATGAGCGAGCGACTTGCGCTCATTCGTTCCTTGCAAAGCGATGATGTGCTATTGCGTCGTGATACAGCGCGATTTGAAAGTACTGAGAAGGCGCGTAGTGTTCCGTTGCAGCCTATCAAACCGACCAGCGGCGTGAAACTCAATCCACTACCGGCTCTACGCTTGCCAGAGTTGGGTGAGTATGTCGGAGGCGAGATGCTGGACGGTGATCTGTTTGCATTGGCTCGCGGCGGGCGGCAACTGCATGCTATAAGAGCCGCACTGCTGGATGACAAGCACCTGCAGCGGACCTACGTACCATTGTTGGAAATGGATTTAGTGCAGTTTCTAAAGGTCAGCTTTCATCACAACCACAACGAGCGTACGCGGGAGATATTTCTCTCTTTTCAAGGCGTGGTCATGGATGGCTTTGTGGCTCGTGAGCTGCATCAACCCATGCGAGGACGTCCGTGGAATGTGGTCCACAATCCATTGGATATTCCAGGGCAATATGAACTGTGCGGGGGCGTTGGTGACGACGGCACGCGTTGGAGTCTCTCTCCCCAATTTGTATTGCATGGCTATTCGAATTCAAATCTGATTGCTCGCAGTGTACAGAACCCGTTACTGGAAAGCTTCGAGCAGAGTCGCGACTTTTCACAAACGAAGAGTTGCAAGTTAACGATGGTTGGAAGCACTCCAATTTTTGCGGTAGGCGAGTTCCTCTTTAAGTACTCCAAAGGCCAATGCGAGTTTGTCAGTGATTTAAAGCACAAGCCGAACTGCATGGCTGCATCGCTGCCGCATACGGCTCAGCGAATTGCGATTGCGACTGACCAAACGCTTCTAGTCGTCTGGCTTGACCGTGCCGATCAAATCGAAACGATCTGCGATGACGAGCAATTCACGCATGTCTGCTTTATGCATGGCGGAAAGCTGCTGGCTACTACGGATCGATACTTGTACCTGTACAGCATTTATCAAGGTGCTGGCAAATCCGTGATGCGGCTCGATCGGCAGCGACTTCAGGCACAAAAAGTGGTTGCCTTGATGACAATCAAGGCGGAAGTTGCCGGCGTGTTGTACGAAAATGGCGTTATTGAGCGATATCAAGTCAAATAGTCGCGTCCTACGATGAACTTCAACACAAACCAAGAGAATTTTCCTATGCATCTGTTACGAAAACTGCTTGCACTAACCTTGCTGTTTACGGGCCTGCCAGATCCTTCGACTTTCGCAGAGCAACCGAACATCATCCTGATCAATATCGATGATCTTGGTTACGCGGATATTGGTCCGTTCGGCTCCACCAACAAGACGCCGAACTTGGATCGCATGTCCAAAGAAGGGCGGAAGCTGACGAGTCACTACGCTGCGCCGGTATGTTCGCCGTCACGGGCCGCATTGATGACTGGATCGTACGCCAAACGGGCTCTACCGATTCCCCACGTGCTGTTCCCAGTGGGTGAAGTTGGTTTGCATCCAGATGAAGTGACCGTAGCTGAGTTGCTTAAGAGCGCAGGCTATACGACCGCCTGCATTGGCAAATGGCACTTGGGGGACCAAGTTGGTTTTTTGCCAACTGACCAAGGCTTTGACACTTACTTTGGGATTCCCTACTCAAATGACATGGGACCGGGTGCTGATGGTTCGAAGAGCAGTTTGGGGGCTCCACTGCCTAAAACTACTCCAGCCAAGATTGCTGAAGGGAAAAAGCAGACAGACGAGTTCGGCATTCGAGGAATGGCTCAACCTCCACTACCTCTGCTCGAGAATAGTAAAGTGGTTGGTCGAGTGAATGCTAAAGAGCAGAGCGAAGTGACGCGGTTGTATACCGAGCGGGCTGTCGAGTTCATTCGAAACCACAAAAGCAAACCGTTCTTTCTATACCTGCCCCACACAGCTGTTCATTTTCCGCATTACCCTAGGGAAGGCTTCCAAGGCAAGTCGCCCAACGGTCTGTATGGTGACTGGGTCGAAGAAGTTGATTGGAGTGTAGGGCAAGTTTTAGATACGCTACGAGAATTGAATCTCCAATCAAACACGCTGGTAATCTTTACCAGTGACAATGGTGGTCCGGTGAATCAGGGGGCACACAACGGTCCGCTGCGGGGCGCGAAAGGATCGACTTTCGAAGGAGGCATTCGAACTTGCACACTGGCTTGGTGGCCTGGGAAGATACCAGCTGGTACGAGTACCGATGCGATGACAAGCATGATGGATATGTTGCCAACGTTTGCGAAGTTGGGTGGGGCCGAACTGCCTACAGGTCGCAAATTGGATGGCGTCGACATTTGGCCAGTGCTTGCAGGCGATCCAGAGGTTCCACCGCGCGATACGTTTTTCTGTTATCGCGGATTGAACTTGGAAGCAGTTCGATCGGGGCCTTGGAAGTTGCACTTGGCCCTGGCTGATAATGCGGGAACCGAGAAAGGAAGGCCGCGTCCACAGCTCTTTCACTTGGGCCATGACGTGGGAGAAAAGAACGACCTCGCCGCAGCTCAGCCCGAAGTGGTTGCCCGGTTGCAGGCACTTGCTCAGTCGATGAAAGGCGACCTAGGATTAGAAGGCATTGGCCCAGGTTGTCGACCGCTTGGTCGAGTCGCCAATCCGCAGCCGTTGATTGACATCGATGGAACCGTTCGCGCCGACGCAGTCGCTACTAAGAAACATTTCCCTTAACGCAATTGTTGAAAGCCTTGACGGTCAGTTGAGTATTGGGTAGCGGAAACCGTCAAGGTTTTCGAGGGCCTCCGCAGGACTCTCGAAATGCTTGACGCATTCCGCTACCAAGGATCCGAAAGCCTTGACGGCTACCGCTACCTCATTGTTCTCATGGTTCAATACCTGCCAAACTAATACTTGAAGGAATGCGTATGCGAAGTCTAGCCTTAGTCCTTACAGCACTAGCATCCTTCTCTATCAACACTACATTTGCTCAGTCTATCGAGGAAGACTTAAAGACGCGAGCGAACAACTTAACGCTTGACTTACCTACGGTTCCTACGTGGCTGAAGACATTCAAGTTTGAACATGCCAAATTCACCTTCGTGCGAATTCAGTACGAGAGCTATGACTACCGCAACAGGCAAGTTCGGGGGCTTTGGGCAACCGATTTTCCGGATGCCGACTTGAACTTCGCAACTCAACTTGGCAAGTTCACGGGACTCGATGTATCCAAACCAATCGAGGTGATGCGACTGACCAATCCAGAACTAAAGAAACACCCGTTCATCTATATCTCGGAACCCGGTTCGATGTCGATCAAAGAGGATGAGGTGGTTGCATTGCGAGACTACCTTAACGGCGGCGGCTTTTTGCTAGTCGATGACTTTTGGAGTTCCCAGTGGAATGACCTAGAGGAAGTTATGAAGAGGGTCTTTCCAGATCGCAAGCCGCGTGAACTACCATTGGAGCATCCGATCTTTCATTGCGTCTTTGACCTTAAGGAAAAGCCCCAGGTCTTTAATTTCCACAATTTCATTCGTGGCCAAAGTACCACTAAGGTTGATGCCGCGAAGTACTACGCTATCGAGGACGACAATGGCCGAGTTATGGCCCTGATGTGTCATAACAATGATTTGGCGGATGGCTGGGAACGAGCGGGAGAGGATGCAACCTTTAAGCGAGAAATGTCTGAAGCTAAAGCATTTCCGATGGGCTTCAATATTGTTTACTATGCATTGACTGGCGGTAAACCAAAGGGTGCGGAGAAATAAGCGGGGCACTATTCGTCTATCCACCAACCTGCGCGAATCCTAAATAATGAGCGATTCGTTCGATCGCACTTGCGAGTATGATGGTTGTTGGCAGTATTTATGGGCAAGCGCGAGGTACAGCTTCGGCGCTAATGCAACCCAAGCCTTTCGTCAGTGGCCCACATGTCGAAGGTTGTGTTTTTTGTTGAGTTACTATGAATACAGTTTTCAAAGGTATTGCGGCTCTTTGTTTTCTCATGTTTCTCGCCCCTGTCGTACGAGCTCAACCAGAGCTTGTGTGTCAGCCTGCCGACATCCAAGGGCGAGTTGTTGGTAGCAATGGTGCACCAATCGCGGGCGCACGAATACTGGTACAGAACTCACCGTATACTCAGAATGTTACCTGGTATGCGACTCTGCCAGAAGAGGACCTTTTGCTGGGCGAGGCGACAAGCGATGAGGACGGACGCTATCGCATCAAGTGGCGAGTCAAGGGAGTTAGCGCCCTTAAGAACACGTCAGTTAAAGCCGACATCCTGGTGATGAAGCAGGACTATGCGATTGCATTTCGCGAAACCAGCTTGTGGCAAGAGCGGTACCTTGAGTTCAAACTTTATCCTGATGTCGAACACGTTGGTAAAGTGCTGGACGATCAAGGGAAACCACTAGCCGACGCGGAAGTCCGTGTGGATATGATTTTCAATGACATCGAGTGGGTCGATCGCGGAGCAGTATTTTCCAGTGACGACGATGTTTGTAGCATGATGATCAGTTCGTTACGTCCTCGAACAAAGACCGACAAAGATGGCAACTATCGCCTAAGCGGGCTCGCGACAGGGCAAGTCATTTTGCTTCAAGTGACTCATCCCAAGTTCCCTCCCATCCGTCGCATGCAACCGGTGGACGATAAATCACCTGCATCGATTAAAGAGCGACTGGGCGAACATGACGAGTTTGGCCCCTGGTACAACTCCTACCGTAAACCACTGCAGATGCTGCCGGGAAAACTCGGAAAGATTAAGGCCGTCGAGGAGCTAACTGGTAAAGCTCTTGCGAATATTGAGGTGTGTCGATTCTTCTTGGCTGAGTCGACGAAGAGCGATCAAGATGGTCAGTTCGAGTATTGGCTGCCTGAAAAGGCGAATAGACGATTTGGCTTTGGAAACTCGGAATACTATGCTAAGCGACCTGGTGATAAGGTCTGGTCGCAAGCTTTTCTAACTGTCGGCGAAGGAGATGCCCCATCTGAATTGGTGGTGCCGCTGCGAAGAACCATTACTGGGCACGTTCGGGATCAAACATCCGGCAAGGGAATCGAGGGCGTAGCCGTTTACTTCATGAATCCAAATGAGAAGGGTTCGACATTTACCGATCGCGATGGTCGCTATTCGCTACCAGCCTACGGTACACTGAATACAATCGTGCTGGGCGGCCCGAAATTGGCTTATGATCTACCAGTTGAGCGCTGGAGCAGCCAAAAAGAAGAGCCTTCGCGAGAGATCGATGATCAGTTGCATCGACGCACGGTTAACTTCAAACGCGACCAACTCAACGCCGAAGTTGACTTCGCAATTCCTAAGCGTCCCAACCTGCAGGTTCGAGTCATGGATGCAGAGGGTAAGCCATTACGGCGAACTGAAGTCAAACTTCGCTCACTGTTCAGTTGGCTACCGCGTCCCGCAATCGCAGTCACCAATGAGACTGGAGTTGCTGAGTTCGAGCTTGACCGTCCTATCACTATCTCAACGGCTTGGGTTTCAAGCTCAGCTGGATTTGGTGTGGCAACCATCAAAGGTATGCCCGACGAAGCCGTGACTCTGACTCTGAAGCCAACAATTGCCATCCCTGGACTCCTGACAGCCAAGGCGGCTGATGGGACGCTCCGAAATGCTGTTGCAACTCCAATCCTATATCGGCACGAAGAGAGCGAGACGGAACAAACAATGCAATTGGAAATTGCAGTTACTGATCAGAATGGACGATTCACGGTGTACTTGCCGCCCGACGAAGAACGAGTTGCGAAGCTGTCTGTGAATCGTATTCACCAGTCTTCATTCTACGATTGGACGGTTAAGCGTGACGAAAATTCTCGAGCCGATTTTGTGATGGATGATGATCGCATCCCATAATGCAAGATTGGATCTTTTCGAGTTCAGTTCTATTTTTCGGTCAAATACGTACTTTCGATCAAGCTTTTGCAGTTCATTTTTGACGACACGATATGATTGAGGGATACTTTCAAGAGCACACCCGTTTTTTCAAGAGCACTTGTGTTCTCAAGAGCACTTGGGCATTTCACTCTAACGCCGAAACACTACCATGCGACCACATCTGGAGCTTCATCGAACGGATCGCATCGGATGGTTGCGGGCAGCCGTACTGGGAGCGAATGACGGTATCGTTTCAACGGCCAGCTTAGTGGTTGGTGTTGCAGCCGCGAATACTGGCAGCACGGAGATACTTGTGGCGGGAGTTGCAGGCTTGGTCGCGGGTGCTATGTCCATGGCAGCGGGCGAGTATGTTTCGGTGAGCTCGCAAGCAGACACAGAAAAGGCGGACATCGCGCGTGAACGAGCCGAATTGGCGGCCGATCCAGAACATGAGCATGCGGAGCTAACAGCGATCTACGAAAAACGTGGGCTTGATCCAAAACTTGCCAGTCAAGTTGCTGACCAATTAATGAAGCACGACGCTCTGGGAACACACGCTCGCGATGAACTCGGAATCTCAGATACGCTTAGTGCTCGCCCGGTTCAAGCAGCCTTGGCATCAGCAGGAACTTTTGCGGTTGGAGCCGCGATGCCGCTACTGACCGCTTGGGTGACGCCCCAGCGCATGTTGATCCCTGTAGTGGTGGCAACATCCATTCTGTTTCTGGCGTTGCTAGGTGGATTCGGTGCCTACGCGGGAGGAGCTCCTTGGTTGAGGGCCACGGTGCGAGTCACCTTCTGGGGAGTACTCGCTATGGCAATCACTGCTGGAGTGGGTGCCCTTTTCGGCGCTGTAGTTTAGGCGTGTGAGTAAACCGCAAGTTCCAGTTAGCAAGCTACCAGCAACCCATCTTGGACGACCACTTCGACTGTTTGCGTCTTGGCTTTGGGCTCGGCCAACTCACCCCTGAGGATCTTCACGTCGGAGGGGGCTTCAATGCCGATGGTGATTCGGTTGCCTTGGATGCGTACGATTTCAACAGTGACGTTGCCGTTGATAACTACCTTTTCACCAACTTTACGACTTAGAACTAGCATTTTCATTCTTCCTTGAGAGTTTTTGCTGCGGCCAGGAGGACTTGTGTGTTGGCTGCCGCGTCCCAACGTTATTTATTATCAGCAGTCCCGTGACACCTTCGGTCAAAGCCAAAGTGAATTTGGAAAATTCTCGGTTTCAGTGCAAAAACCATGGATCAGAACCCAGAGTTTCCGGGAGGGGGCGAGCCGATCGATAACGCACCGACGTAATCGAGTTTGTCAAACAAGGCTACTACCGGGGAAAAAATCAAGACTACCCAGGCAGGATGCCAAAAAACAAACGACCCAGGCTGGATGCCTAGCCACGAAGTGAACCAAATAGTCGCGACCGATGTCGTACTCGGAGCGAGAATCACTATGAAATCAAAAGAGAACCACGGACTCAATCGAATCGATGACAATTCGCTCCAGTTGGAGAATGAATTGCAGATCGACGTACGGGTTTTCGCGAACAAAGAAGTACCGATTGAAGCGGCGGCCGTCGAAGAGCTCAAGAGTTTTCTCGGGCTGCAAGAAACGTTACAGCGATTCTATTCGGCCGATTCCGAAGCATTTGCAGAACCGCCGCGCATTGAGCGTATCTCACTCACGCCGGATTTTCATAAGGCTCGAGGGATTCCCGTTGGGACGGTACTCGAAACCAGTGGGTTTGTGGTACCGCAGGCGATCGGAAACGACATCAACTGCGGCATGCGACTGCACACGACTTCCCTTACAGAGGAACAAGTACGTAGCAATTTGGATGAACTGGAATCGAAGTGCCGACAAATCTACTTTGAAGCTGGCCGACGCATTCCAACTTTGCACGAACATCGCGAAGCCCTACTGATGGATGGAATTCGCGGCTTGTACGACACCGTGAAAAGTGACTTTGACGAGGGGCTGTGGAGTTACTTTCACCGGACGTCAAGAAGCACGCTGAGTCGAATGGATCGCTCTGGTAGCTTGCAAGCGCACAGTATTCATAAGCTAAGCGACTTCGTAGGCAAGCCTGGCCAATTACATCGTGATTCACAAATGGGTTCCATCGGAGGCGGAAATCACTTTGTGGAATTCCAGCGGGTCAAGCGGATCATTGACGGGACAGTGGCTCATGCTTGGGGCTTGAAGGAAGGCATGGTGACCGTCATGGTTCACACAGGATCCGTCAGCATCGGATCCGCAGTGGGTTCGTATTATCAAGAACAGGTGCGTCGGTTGCACCCCAAAGACGTCGCCTTTCCTGACAACGGGATCTTTGTGCTGCCAGTTGCAGAGCGATTCGAAGATACGGCTAAGGTGTTCTGGGATGCGTTGCACAATGGCGCCAACTTTGCGTTCGTGAATCGGATGTTCTTGGCATTGATGGCATGGTCTTCGCTTGAAAGCGTTTGCGGGCAGGTGGATTTCGATTTGCTCTACGATGCGCCGCACAATATGGTTTGGCCATCGGAGCGTGAGGGTCGACCAACGGTCATTCATCGCAAAGGAGCTTGCCCAGCACGTGGATTTGATGCGATGGTCGGAACGCCATTTGAGTACTATGGCGAACCGGTGTTGGTTCCTGGGTCGATGGGAGCGAGCAGTTACGTTTTGGTAGGCGGGGGCTTTGATGGATCCAATCAAAGCGCAGCCCACGGTGCAGGACGGGCCCTATCACGAGGAAGTTCGATGAAGGGATTTGACAAGGAGTTCGAACAGTTTCTGGAACAGTTTCGAGTTGTGACGCCGGTCGATTTTCGTCGTCAGGAAATTCGCATGCGCCGCGACATTGTAGAAAAGAAGCTAGCCGAACTCCGCCAAGAGGCGCCTTTCGCCTACAAAGGTATTGGTCCGGTTATCGAGACGATCGCGGATACAGGGATGGCCAGACCTGTGGTTGAGCTCTCGCCGATCATGACAATCAAAGGCTGATGATGCGAGGCTTCGTTCAGGGAATCTCGAGCGGGCTTGCGGCTGCCAGATTTCGCATGAAAATCACGGTGCGAGCGCATCATCTTGGACACACTCGAACGGACCGTCGCACAGCAGCTTGGGTACCTTAATCTGTGGTTACACTTATGATTCATTCACAGAACAATTTCCATTTCCTGCGCGTAGTTGGCTGTTGACGGCTTCTGAGTATGTGAGCCGTCGGAGCTAGTTTTGATGTTGCACTGTTTTGGGGTTCACGGACCAAAGGTCCAGCGTTTGCCTAGCCCAGCTCAACGGGCTCAACGGGCTGGGGAGTAAGGTGCAACTGGTCTTAAGGGCTGAAGGCCCGCTCGTTTGTTGATCAACCAATTACTCGCGAACAAATGGCCGGGGCCTTTGGCCCTACAATTCTTTATGCTTTTCAACCCAGCCTTTTAGGCTGGGCTAGGCAAAGTGTCGGGGGCTTTGCCCCTAAATCAAAACGTGCAACATCAAAAGGCGCTAGCCGCGGTTCTCGAAGTTTGGAGCGTGCATGAATTTGGCACGTTCCAATGTGAGTTGAGCTGGAAGATTCTGCATTGGAAGGATTATCGGCGATGAATAACAACTCCTTCGGTCACCCGCGGCTAGCGCCGTCGGCTCACTAAGAAAACAGACCGCTAGCGCCGTCGGCTCACACTGCGCCGTCGCGCAATAATCAAAAAGCTCTCGAGCATTTCTGTTATCTGGTAGCGGAATGCGTCAAGCATTTCGAGAGTAATGCGGCGGTCCTCGAAAGCCTAGACTGCTATCCGAAGAACGTGATCGCATGGCCTTTGGGCATGCTTCGAACAAATCAACTATCTCGAATGATTAATGATTAATGCCCAATTGAAAATGCAAAATGAACAGGCTTCACTCCAGCGTTGGAGTAACTTCTGTCACCGCGACGAGTTGGCGTTTGAGATCAGCTTCGCCATGGGTAATCTCAAGTTCTACCACCAACGCACCCAGTCTCACGCTGCCAAGCTTACTCATTTGAAGTTTGACCCAATCTTTGCGAGTGCACAGTACCCAATCGATGTCGCGATTTTGCTCGGTCCATGCTACCAGCTGCTGAACGTCAGAGGCAGTGTAAGCGTGATGATCTGGCCACGTGCGTTGGTCAACCAGCGTAATCCCCAGCGATGTAAGCGTCGCGAAGAATGAAGTAGGGCTACCGATCGCGCAAAACGCTAGAGCTTTCTTGCCCCTAAGGTCTGCCAGTGAAATTGAATTGGCGGGATACTCATCCACACGTGAAGGTCGGTGGGAAGCATGTGCAATGAGCAAACGGGGATTGCATCGAAGTACTCGCTTCGTCAGTTCATCGATCAATGCCTTGGTCGCTTGGTCGCAACGAGTGAAGACTACGACTTGCGCGCGACGCAGACTTGAAAATGGTTCACGCAACAAGCCGGCAGGGAGCAATCGCCAAGCCAGCTTCGACTCGCTGGCATCGATAAGCACAATGTCGAGGTCGCGGGCTAAGCGACGATGCTGAAAGCCATCGTCGAGTAGCAAGACTTGCATGTCGAGCTCTTCATCGGCCAGCTGCGCCGAAGCGACTCGGTCCCAATGCTGAAGATGCGGCACGTCAGGCAATTGCATCTCCAGCTCCAGCGCCTCGTCGTTTTGCCCGCTGTCAAGTTGGCCGTAACCGCGACTGAGAATGGCAACACGCAGGTCCTGTTCACGCAACCACTGAGCCAACCAGGCGACGGTTGGTGTTTTGCCTGTGCCTCCCACAGAAAGATTGCCAACCGAGATTACCTTGAGCCGCGAGCGAAACGACTTCTTCCATCCCAGTTGATAGGCAAGATTGCGAGCGGCGATGGCAAGGCCGTAAGGGATGCTTGCGAGTCGAAACGCCTGTCGCAAGCACACCACGGGTAAGCTTGCCTTGGGATTGGTGATCACATCTCGCAAAGCCACAATCGGTATATCCTATGAACCGACGGCGTAAGCCGCGAGTTTTCGAATTGGTAGTCGGCCTGGGGCAAGCAAGCTGGCGCACTATGATGGGCCAGCTTGCATGAAAGCTATGAACGACTGCGGGCAATCGCTATAGTTAGGCCAACTTGGCACAGATCGCAGCGGCCATTTCTTGCGTGCCAACAGCGGTCGGATCGTTGCGATCGGCCTTCATGTCGTAAGTCACATACTTGCCTTCAGCGATGACTGCGGCGACGGCATTTTCCAAACGCTGGGCAGCGTCGATTTCGCCTAGATGACGAAGCATCAACATGCCGGACAGAATTAACGCCGTTGGATTGACCTTATTCAAGCCTTTGTACTTCGGAGCGCTGCCGTGAGTCGCTTCGAACACGGCTCCGTTGGGACCTAGGTTTGCACCGGGGGCCATACCTAATCCGCCGATCAAGCCTGCACCCAAGTCGCTGACGATATCGCCGTAAAGGTTAGGAAGCACGAGCACGTCGTACAGTTCTGGCTTTTGCGTCAACTGCATGCACATGTTGTCGACGATGCGTTCTTCGAACTCGATTTCTGGATACTGCTTGGCAATTTCAGTCGCAGTCTTCAGGTACAGGCCGTCGCTGTACTTCATGATGTTGGCTTTGTGAACAGCGGTCACTTTCTTGCGACCGTTGGCACGCGCGTAATCGAAAGCGCACTTAACGATCCGAGTTGTACCGGAAACGCTAATCGGCTTGATCGACACGCCAGTCTCTTCGTAGCCAGTTTTGATCTTGCGGTCGGCTGGTAGGCCATTGATGAACTTGATCAACTGCTCGGTCTCAGGCTTGCCTGCTTCAAATTCAACGCCAGCATACAAGTCTTCGGTGTTCTCGCGCACGATTACGATATCAACGCCGCATTCACTGAAGAATGTCCGTACGCCTGGGTAGACTTTGCAAGGACGGATACAAGCGAACAGACCAAGTTCTTGGCGCAGGTACACATTGATACTGCGGAAGCCAGTTCCCACCGGGGTCGTAATCGGGGCTTTGAGGGCACACTTGGTGCGGCGGATACTGGCAATTGTGCTATCAGGAATCGGAGTGCCGAGGCGAGCCATGACGTCGATGCCCGCTTCTTGCACATCCCAGTTGATTTTAACGCCGGTCGCGTCAACGCACTTCTTGGCGGCTTCGGACAATTCTGGACCAGTACCATCACCAGTGATCAGCGTAACTTCGTAAGCCATTTGTAAATTCTCCAACAAAATCAAGGTTCACTGGTGCCAGAATCGCGAACTTAGCCCGCAAAAACAAGTCTCAGAATCTAACACAACAGCGGCTTTCGTCAACGCCGTCCGCCCCCTCAAAGGGGACCGAATCCTTACCTTGGGTTCGTTTGTCCCGAGCGTTGCAGGCTCCGCAGGCGTTTATGCCGGGCCTGCAGATGAGGTGCTTTAGACCCACAGCCTAGAATCCAGTGCTTAGGATCCAGAGCCTAGAATCCAGAGCCTCAGACACAAAGCGTTCCCAGGCGAGAACGGAGAGAGCTCAGGAACGAGGAACAAGGGTCCGATCTTACGCAATAATGTCCTTAATGACTCGACCATGAACGTCGGTCAGACGGAAATCGCGACCGCCATAACGATAGGTTAACCGTTCATGGTCGATGCCAAGCAAATGCAGCAAGGTGGCATGAAAATCGTGCACATGCATCTTGTCGTTCTGTGCATAAAAGCCGTAGTCATCGCTGGCGCCGTACGTAAAGCCGCGTTTCACACCACCTCCAGCCATCCAGTAGGTGAATGCGTGCGGGTTGTGGTCGCGGCCGTTATCCCCTTGAGCCGTTGGCGTGCGCCCGAATTCGGCACCCCATATCACTAAGGTGTCGTCCAACATACCGCGAGCCTTCAGATCACGTAGCAAGCCGGCAATCGGCTTGTCGACCTCAGCCGCCAATTCGGTGTGTTTTTCTTTTAATTCCGAGTGCTGATCCCAATAGGCGTGACTGACTTGCACGAATCGCACACCTGCGGCACTCAATCGTCGCGCCAATAAACATTGACGACCGAAATTGTCAGTCGGTTTTTCATCGATACCATACAGCCGCTTGGTCGCTTCGGTTTCACCATTGATATCCAGTACGCCCGGCGCTTCGGACTGCATCCGAAAGGCTAATTCAAGCGATTCAATACGCGCCTCCAGCGCCGCGTCTTTTCCAGCTTGCTCAAGCTGCAACGCGTTGAGTCGTTGGACATAGTCGAGTTGTTCACGCAACTGACTATTGCTGGCCTGCGAGTTGCTCAAGTTTTCAATCATCGATGCGGCCTTGGCGCCGCTCTTACCGATACGAGTCGCTTGATGTTCAGCGGGCAAGAATGCGGAACCAAAATTCTGCACCCCGCCGTGGCCAAGCGTTGGGTTGATGGTCACAAAGCTGGGCAAGTTCTGATTTTCAGTCCCCAGTCCATAACTAACCCAAGCTCCCATGCTAGGACGGACAAAGGTGTCGCTGCCTGTGTGAATCTTGAGCAGCGCCCCACCGTGAGCTTCGTTCGAACCATGTATTGAATGAATAAACGTCAGGTCATCGGCGCACTTGCCAACCTCAGGGAATAAATCGCTGACCCACTTGCCCGTTTCGCCATACTGCCGGAACGCAAAGGGGCTTTGCAGCAGATTGCCCGTCTGAGCAAACTGAACTCGCGGTTTCTCGAACGGCAGCGGCTTGCCATGATCGCGACGCAGTAACGGTTTATAGTCGAACGTATCGATGGCTGACGGTCCGCCATGCATGAATAAGAAAATCACTCGCTTGGCACGAGCTGGAAAGTGCAAACCGCTGCTTGGCGCGTCAGCCATAGCGGAGCGTTGCAAGATATCAGCTAATGCGATCGCACCAAATCCAACCGCAGACTGCTTGAGCATCTGTCGGCGCGAGCAACAAAGTTGAGTGTTATTCATCGCATCATCCATCAATCAACGTACATGAACTCGTTCGTGACCAGCAAGCTCCGGCAGAGCTTGATCCACGGCTCAAGCGATTTTCCAGCGGAATCAGGTGGCACAACTTCGGATCGGAGTCTTTGCAAGAACTCGCGTCCCGCCAACAATTCCTTCTCGCTTGGTTCCCGACAAAAGCAAATTGCGTAGGCAAACTTCAGCCGATCGTTGTCGTCGCTACTAAATTGTTCCAATCGTTTTGCTAGCCGAAAACCTGCGTGCAAAGCGAAACGATGATTCATCAAAAAGAGTGCTTGGTGGGGCACAGTCGTTACCGGCCGCTTTTCAAGTGAAACCGCTGAATCGACATAATCGAAGGTTGCAAAAAACTCTTCCAAGGCCGCTCGATTGATCGGTAGGTATATCGTGCGACGGGCCGCATCATGGATCGTCCTGGGCTCATTTGAGTCTTCAAACTTCGCACCGTAAATCGCTTGGGCCTGGCCGCCGATGTTGGAATCCAATTCATCCGCCACCGCGAGGAGAGAATCACGTAGTGGTTCGATCTCCAACCGCTGCCGACTGCGCCGCCACAGCAATCGATTATCAGGGTCAACTAGATTTCCGTCTTCGGTCGCATCGCTAGTCAATCGATAAACCGAAGACAAGACAAGCTTGCGGTGCATGGCCTTTTGCGACCATTCGTAACGCACAAATTCGTTAGCCAAATAGTCCAGTAATTCAGGGTGTGTCGGCAGATCACCGCGCAAACCAAAATTCGATGCCGAACGTACAAGTCCTTCCCCGAAGTGGTATTGCCAAAGTCGATTAACCATCACGCGAGTCGTCAAAGGATGCGATGGGGTGGTCAACCAATTTGCAAACTCCAAGCGACCACTGCGGTCTGTCGGAAATGCAACCTCGGGTGTAGTCGTTTGTAATATCTGGGGCACACGACGTGGCAATGGCTCACCGGACAGTTGCAAGTGATTGCCTCGAACGTGAATCGAGACTAACTTCACGGGCCCTTCGTCGGCGGCCATTGCGCGATCATGGGCGGGCTTGTTTTTGTCCAACTGGGTAAACAACTCACGCAGTTGTGTCAGTCGATTCTTTTGTTCTGCGGTAGCGATATCCTCTGGCTTTCCAAGCGGCTCGAAGGGGCCAGTCTTGCCAAAAATCTGTCGCTCGAGCTTACCAAGCCGTTCATCGGTCAACTTGCCATTGTCATCGCGAGTACCAGATTGAACTTCTTTCCAAGCAGTTCGCAGCGCATCGACAATTGCCAGGTGGATCTGTTGTGCGGTGGGTGTGCCGTCGGGTTTCTTGACTAACGCGAGCAATTCCGCTCCGAGAGTCTCGATGGCTTGGGCATCACGCCAGTCGCTACGTTCGATGTAAGCATCAAGGTGTTTCGACTGAGCCTCCGACAGGCCTAGGGCCGCAACTTCTTCGGCGCTTGGCTTGTGTCCCGCAGAACGCCAACTCATCTTGGTAGCCAAAGCGGCCAGCTGCTTTTCAAACGCAGGCGCAAGCAGTTCATTTTCAAACTGTCTAAACTCAGCCCGAGTCTGCTCAAGCCGCTTGAGATGCTCGGCGATCTCTGCACTGCGTTGAGCGTTGGGTAATTCGCGCTCGTTCCACTGAGAGACAAAGTTCAAGTGCTCCATCGACTTGGTGCTATGAAAGATCCCGGCCATGGCGTAATAATCCTCAGCCTTGATCGGATCAAATTTATGATCGTGACAGCGAGCACAGCCAAGCGTTAAACCCAAAAAGACTTTGCCGACCGTATCGAGTTGCTCGTCAACCAAGTCGGCGACCAATTTGGGTTTGTCCTGCTCTGCCAACATTTTGGGACCGATCACTAACATGCCAGTCGCCGTCAGCAAACGTCCTCGCTCCGCGTCTGTTTCAGCCGGCAGCAAGTCGCCGGCTAATTGCTCGACAACGAATCGATCGTAAGGGATATCTGAGTTCAAGGCGTCGACGACATAATCGCGATACCTCCAGGCAACTGGGTAACCGTGATTTTCATCAGCACCGTTGGAGTCCGCGTAGCGAGCCAAATCAAGCCAATGACGGCCATAACGCTCACCATGTTTCGGAGAAGCAAGCAAGCGGTCCACGACGCGTTCGTAGGCATCGGGGCCAGTATCCTTGCTAAAGCTCTCCAACTCCTCGGGCGTCGGAGGTAGACCGGTTAAATCAAAGGTAACTCGTCGCAGCCAAACCGCTTTGTTCGCTTCCGCGTTGGGAGTAAGTTCAGCTTGCTTGAGCTTCGAGAATACGAATGCATCGATCGCGCTGCGGGTTCTTTCGCGGGTTTCAGGTTGCTGGTCGGGTTCGGGAGCACTGATCGGCTGTGGCGAGCGAAAAGACCAGTAGTCGCGAGCTTCATCCCAGTTGACTTTAGGCAAACCAGCGGGTTGCTTAGCATCGCGTGGGTCGGCAGCACCATTGCGAATCCACTGTTCGAACTTCTCGATGATTGCGTCATCGAGCTTGCCCGAAGGTGGCATTTCCACCGAACCGTAACGCAGTGCGTCGAGAATCAGACTCTTTTCAATGTCGCCAGGCACAACAGCAGGACCTGAGGATCCACCTGCGCGAATTCCATCGCGGCTGTCCAACGTCAACTCGCCTTGGGACTTCTTCGACTCAGCTGAATGGCATTCGTAACAGTGCTCAACCAGCACCGGACGAATATGCGTCTCAAAGAATTGGAGACTTTCGTCGGCTCGCGCCAAGGCTCCCATTGCAACTAGCATGAGCATTGCAGCGAGCGAGAACTTGGCTGGCCCTAAGCAGCGTGAAGGCAGCCCATTTCTGGTCGATTCCATAAATCGGTGAAACGTAAAGAACATAGTGTTCAAGGTCAATTTCGGGAGGCGGGAAGCGATCGGCTTGGATTTTTGGTGGGAATTAAATTATAGCACATTTGCAGCGAAATCGGAGCGAAATCGGACTCAGGAGGCTTCCGATTAGAGCGGTTTTTCGACCCGTCCCCCCAATCCTGCACAGGCAGGTGGCGCTGTACAATCCGGTCGCCTAGACAAACTAGTGGCCTAGACAATCCAGTGGCCAGTACAATGCATGTCGCTGTACGTCGCTTTTGCCAGATACGCCCATCGGCTGGTAGGTCACTTCTGCCGGATGCGACTAGTGTAAAGTGGGTCGCTTCTGCCGGAAGCGACCAGAATGTTGTGCGCAGAAGTTCGCCGTAGTACCTCGTGGCCAATGCTCCTGCAACTCCGAAAAGTTTTGTTTTGACTAATTCGACAGTTTGTTTTTTGCGGAAGTCATCAACCACCGCAAAGAGTAGATATTCCCGTACTGTACATGAGGACACAATCTTGAAGTACATAGTTGCTATCGCTTTCCTGTTTGCCTTCGTGAACTCTGCTTCGGCTGAAATCAAGACCAAGGTAGTCGAGTACAAAGACGGCAATACCGTTCTTGAAGGCTTTGTTGCATGGGACTCAGCCGCAGCCGGTAAATCGATGCCGGGCGTTCTAGTCGTGCATCAATGGATGGGCTTAACCGATTACGAGAAAGGCCGCTGCAAGCAATTGGCTGAGCTTGGTTATGTAGCATTCGCACTTGACATCTACGGTAAAGGTATTCGGCCAACAACCCTTGAAACCGCTGGCAAAGAATCGGGCATTTATAAGAATGACCGAGCTTTGTTTCGTCGTCGCCTAAATCTCGGCTTGGCTCAACTGCGCATTCAGGAAGGTGTGGCCAAAGATAAGATTGCCGCCATTGGCTATTGCTTCGGCGGAACTGGCACACTCGAACTCGCTCGCAGCGGGGCAGACATTAAAGGTGTGGTTAGTTTCCATGGAGGATTGGATTCGCCCACTCCTGCGGACGGCAAAAACATCAAGGCCAAGTTATTGATCTGCCATGGCGCCGATGATCCCTTTGTACCCGCAGCTGACATCGCCGCCTTTCAAGCTGAAGTGAACGCAGCCAAAGTGGACTGGCAAATGATCAACTATTCAGGTGCAGTGCATTCGTTCACTCAGCCGATGGCCGGCAATGACAATTCGCGTGGAGCAGCCTACAACGAAGCCGCCGACAAACGCTCCTGGGTGGCCATGAAGTCGTTCTTCAATGAGCTCTTCGGCAATGTTGACCGCTAGCCCACGTTCGATCTCGTCCTTAAGTCACCCCCCTAAAGAGCATCATCATGTCACATGCCGACTTTCCTCGTCGCTCATTTTTAACTTCCATTCTGGCCAGCGGCATTGCGGTGCCGGTAACGGCGAGTTGGTTACATGCGCAAAACGCGAGTTCAAAGCCACTGATCGCTTACGTTGGAACCTTTAGTTCGCCTCTACGCGATACCTTGCCAACTCAAGTCGATCTGCCGCCCGGGAATGGACGTGGCATTCACCTATTCGAAGTCGATCGTGCAACCGGTGCGATGAAAGAGGCCGGCGTTTACGAGCTTGGCACCAGTCCGAGTTGCTTGGCCGTGAATGCTACCGGGACACGGCTGTACTCAGCCAATGAAACGGATCGTCTTGGCGAGCAAAAACATGGCACGGTGAGCGCTTTTGAAATCGATCGTTCGAGTGGTCAATTGAAACTGCTGAATACCATCAGCGCGGGTGGTGCTGGCCCAACCTATGTGAGCATCCATCCCTCCAAGCGTTACTTGTTGGTCGCCAACTACTTTGGAGGCTCGGTAGCTGTCTTACCCATTCAAGCGGATGGACGTTTGGGGGAAGCAACTGACGTCAAGAATGATGAAGGCAAGATTGGGCCGACCAAAGCTCAGCATGCGCCGCCAGGAAGTTTCGCATTTAGCGGTCACGATCGAACCCATGCGCACATGATTGATTCCGATCCCTCCGGCAAGTTTGTTCTGCATGTCGACTTAGGTTTGGACAAGATCTTTGTCTGGAAGTTCGACGAACAGACGGGCAAGCTCAGTCCGAGTGAGCATCACGCGGTTTCATTGCCACCAGGCGACGGTCCGCGACACTTCCACTTTCACCCTAACCATCGTTGGTTCTATTCCATCCAGGAAGAGGGCTCAACGATTGTGCTGTTTGATTACGATGGCCAGACTGGCAAATTGACCTCCAGGCAAACCATCTCGACGCTGCCGCCAGGATATAAGGGAAGTAACTTCTGCTCGGAGATACTCGTCTCAGCGGATGGTAAATTCGTGTATGCAGGCAATCGTTTGCATGACAGCATCGGCATCTTTAGCGTCGGCGAAAATGGCGAACTGATTCACGTTGCTGACGAATGGACTCGAGGCAATTATCCTCGCAGCTTTAGTTTTGACCCAACCGGTCGATTCCTTTACTGTTGCAATCAACGCGCCGACAACGTGGCTATCTTCGAAGTCAATCGCCAGACCGGCGCACTCAAGTTCACAGGCAACTATGCAGCCGTAGGCAACCCTTCGATTGTTGCCTTTGTCGATTTAGGTAAGAGCTAGTGCTCTGTCCACCTTCGATTTTTGGTAGCGGAATGCGTCAAGCATTTCGGAGTACTGCGGTGGCCCTCGAAAGCCTTGAGGGGCTAGTGAATTTGTCAGCCGTCGGGGCTGGGCCTTGTTGATTAGGTGAGCCGTCGGCACTAGTTTTGATGTTGCACTGTTTTAGGGTTTACGGACCAAAGGTCCAGCATTTTACCTAGCCCAGCCTAACGGGCTGGGACTTTGGTGCAGTTGAGTGTTAGGGCCAAAGGCCCGGCCGTTGGCTCACGGTGGAATCCCATCATTGCATTTCCCACGGATGGAAGAAGCAGACAATTACAATTCTCGATGCTGAGGATGAAAAATGGGCGAAGCTTGCGCCTCGCCCATCGATTAAATTGCAGTTGGAGGATGGTCGATTAACCAGCCCGAGCCAGCTCTAGACCTGCGACCGCTTCCACGTAATCACGTGAAATGTTCAATACTTCCTCGTGATAGTAATCCTTGCGGAAAACTTCTTTCTTAGGAAGTTGTTGATCGAGGAGCTTGTCTTCCTCTTCCTGTTCGGCGTCGATCTCTTCACGACGCTTTTGGAACTTCTCAAGATTCAACGAGACGAAGTCTTCGTCCTTTTGCTGACGGAACAATTCGATCCGACGCATCAGTTTGTCAAAGCCGGGCGAGGCCTTCACGCGTTCGGCAGACTTGGTTCGCAATTGAGCCAAGATGTTGCTATCGACCAGCTTGTAATCGTTGTGCTTAGCGCTCTTCACTTGATCGTTGGGCAGCGCGTAATCGAGATCCGCTTCGCTGTTGTCAAAACTTGCTGTGAGAGCGGGCAGGACGATATCAGACAGAACCCCTTGGCGCTGGGTGCTTTTCCCATCGGGCAGGTAGAACTGCTGAATGGTCAATTTGAGCGCACCCATTTTGCCTTCGATGCCCAGCAAGTATTGGCCCAAGTCCAAGAGGCTTTGTACGGTGCCTTTGCCGTGAGTGGTTGGATCACCGATAATGATGCCGCGTTTGTAGTCCTGGATAGCACCCGCAAAAATTTCGCTAGCGCTAGCGCTTTCTTTACTGGTCAAAACTACCAGTGGACCACCCCAAGCGACACCGCTTTCTTGGTCATCATAAACTTGAACTTGACCGCTGGGGTCTTTGACTTGAACAACCGGTCCGCGATCGATGAACAGGCCAGTCGCACTGATCGCCTCAGTTAGACTTCCGCCGCCGTTTCGAGATAGATCGATGACAACTGCGTCCACCTTCTCAGCCTTGAAGTTGGTGAGAATGTTGCGCAAGTCACGTGTCGTGCTGCGGAAGCTATCGGAATTCTCACGAGCGGCTTCCATGTCGAGGTAGAAACTCGGCAGGTCGATGTAGCCGAAACGCATGGGGGATCCATCAGCCTTGACGCCTTGGGTCACGATTTCGCTGCGGGCGGCACTGTCTTCAAGATTGATCTTGGCACGCACGATGTTGACGATCTGAAGTTCGCCACCGGAAGCCGGTAGCACACCCAAGCGTACGACCGTGCCTGCATTGCCACGAATCTGCGAAACCACATCGTCTAGCTTCATATCGACCACGTCAGCGAGTTTGCCATCTTCGCCTTGACCAACGGACACGATGCGATCGCCGGTCTTCAATCGACCATCTTTGTCAGCGGCTCCACCGGGAACGATGCTGGTCAGCTTGGTGTAGCCATCTTCGCTCATCAGTTGAGCTCCGATGCCTTCGAGATGCAGACCCATCAGAATCCGGAAGTTATCAAGTGTCTTGGCGGACATGAATGTTGTGTGTGGATCGAAGCTGGTGGTCAGAGCCGTCACGTAAGTTTCCAGCAGTTCGTCTGCGTCCAGTTGATGCCAACGCTTGGCAAGCGTTCGGTAGCGGCGATGAAGTCGCTCGCGTGGGTCCTCATTGGGATCGCCGTCTCTCGCAATCTGTTCTTGACGAGTTTTTTCGTCGACGTTCTTTTCTTTTGAAATCCGCATCTTTTCGCGTTCAACGAGCAAGCTGTACTTGATCTGCCGACGGATACGATCGCGAGCTTCAACATCATCTTTGGGATACTGCACGACATCGCGGTCGATTGGCATTTGTTCATCGACCGTGAAGTCATGTTCGCGATCAATTTCTTCATGGGCCATCGCCACGCGTTCGTCCATGCGCTTGACGAACGTCTTGAAAACCTGAATGGCGAAATTCATATCACCCTTGGTCGCAAAGTCATCAAGCTTCTCGCGGTTGGCGGCGAAGCCATCCACATCACTTTGCAGCAAGTACATCTTCAGTGGATCGAACGCCTTCAAGTAGGTGTCGAACGCACGAGTTGAGATTTCATCGTCGAGCTTGTGCTTGGACAAGTGTTGGTCGCGCATGATTTTCGCAACGCCCATGATGATCTGACGGTCCGCAGGTCGGGCTGCCGCCATATCTTCCACTCTGGGATTGCTTGGGACCTGCGAAGTGCCAACTGCCCCGATGCTCGCCACTAGCAAACCAAACGCGGTCGCTACTAAAAAGTTCTTGGAAAATGTTCTTCGCATGAGCTAACTTTCACATTCGTCATGGATTCAAGCGACAGGCGATTTCGATGCAACGTCACGACAGTTGCACCTGCTGTCGGAAAGACAAGCAATAACCTCGCCAACCGGTCAACAATACATTGTAACCAATGAATGTTAGGGAATAGGCAAACCGGCGGCAACATGAATGCCGACCTAACTTCCCCAAAATGATAGCGTGATTTGCTGGTGGCTACCGCAATTTTGCTCACTTTGCCCCGCCACGGCGGGTCTTTTTCCAAAAATAATTTTGGCGGGCCATTTGCGTAGCTTGGGACCACTGTTCCGAGCGTTTTGTTCTGTAGCTTGGGACTATCGTCCCGAGCGTGCGAATCTGCGTGAGCAGCAAAACCCCAAAGAACACGGACGCGACAAAGGGTCCCATCCTACCTAACTATCCCTTAAACGCCCCCACGGCCAGCGTTACGTTCTGCCCACCGAAACCGAACGAATTGTTGAGTGCCACGTCAAAACGCGACTCGCGAGCCTGATTGGGCACATAATCGAGGTCGCATTCTGGATCTGGATTTTCCAAGTTAATGGTCGGCGGCAACACTCCATCACGAATCGCGAGTAGGCAGACGATCATTTCGGTGACACCTGCGGCCGCGATCAGGTGCCCCATCATGCTCTTGGTGCTCGAAACGGGCACGTGTTTGGCTCGCTCACCAAACACGGCTTTGCAAGCCACGGTTTCGACGCGGTCATTCACTGATGTGCTGGTGCCGTGCGCGTTGACGTACCCGACTGCGTCGGCCGACAACTTTGCATCCCTAAGGGCAGCGTTCATGCAGCCGATAGCACCGCGGCCTTCGGGGTGAATATCAGTGATTCTGTAAGCGTCCGCGGTGCAGCCATAACCAAGAACTTCGCCGTAGATCTTGGCGCCACGCTTCTTCGCATGTTCGAGTTCTTCGAGAATCACCACCGACGAACCTTCGCCGAGCACAAAGCCGTCGCGCAATCGGTCAAAGGGGCGTGACGCTTTCTTGGGATCGACATTGTTGGTTGAAAGCGCCGTTAGCAGATTGAAACCGGTCAGTCCAAACGGATGAATCATGCTGTGCGCGCCGCCAGCGATCATCGCATCCACGTCGCCGCGACGAATAAGTTCGGTTGCTTCGCCTACCGCCTGGCTGCTGGCCGCACAGGCCGTTAGACAGTTGATATTCGGCCCCTGGACATCGAACATTCCGCCCAGATGGGCCGCCGGCATGCTCGGTTCTTGCTCTAGCTCAAGTTCTGGATCAAGGATGCTCAGGCCTTTGCGCATAAAGGCGTCGAGATCGAAGTCGCCGCCACCGGCTGTGGCCGTGGCCACCATCTGTGTGAAGTTCACGAAGTCCTGATTACCTTCGCCAGCACCAAAGTAAACACCAATCCGCGAACGATCCGTAATCACATCCAATACACCAGAATCCTGGATGGCTTGTTTGGCAGCTCCTGCCGCGAATTTTGCGTGCCGACCGCGTTTCTTCCAGACGGCACCATCTTCGCCGCAATCGGAGATGTCCCAGTTGCGGATCTCGGCGGCAATTTTTGTCGGATAGTTGGAGGCGTCGAAGATCGAAATGTACCCAACCCCGCTTTCCGCGTTCTTGAGTGCATTCCATACCGTTCCCACATCGTTGCCTAGCGGGTTGATCATTCCAATTCCAGTAACGACAACTCGGCGCCGCATACGTTCAGCCTTCAGAGAAATACCCAAACCTTGGAGCAAATTAGACTCGTGCTGTGTCCACATTCGATTTTGGGGGGGACTGCGCTTGGGTGGCACGCCCTGAGGCTTTGCGAATGGGGCGTGATTCGAGCGACATTCGCCACGCCCCTTCGCAGAGCCTCAGGGCGTGCCAGCGGAACTCGATCAACCAAAAATCGAATGTGGACAGAGCACTAGTCTGCTTGGCGTAGAATATAACCTAAGACCCAGCGGATTGACGAGACGCCCGTGAATTGACGGGAGTCGGCCTAAGAGTCCGCGGGCAGCCTGTTCGATCCGACTGCTAGCCGCCCGTTAACCTGCTAGCCGCCCGTTAAATTGGGTTCGCGGCCAAATACGCGTTTTCGTCGTCGAGCATGTGCTGGGGAATCTGGATGCGTTCGCCACTTTCAGTTCGGGCAACTTCGAACAAACGCATCGCTCGCAGAACTCGCAATAAATCCCGGGCAATGAAGAATGGCTGAGTACCGAAGGACTCGTCGAGAATAGCAAACGTCAGTTCCATTTCGGCTTGCCGCTTGCCATCGATTTCAACCGTGCCTTCGACGAAAGCCCCTTCCGATTGCAATCCGACCAGTTTGGCGGTCAAACGCAGTTGGTCACCGGGCTTAGCGACGAAGAAGAAATCCGCTTTGGAGACCTTGGCCAGCACCACGCGCTGCAGGAACTGCTCCATTTGACTTAGTAGCAACCCGCCCGTCTGGGCCATGCCTTCGACGATCAAGCTATGCGGATAGTGAGGATGGCCCGGCAAGTAATCGTCCAATGGCTCTTCAGCCAAAGTGACGTTCTTGATGGCCACCGCTTCTTTACCTACCGTAAACTTTTCAAATCGATCGATCCAAAACCAGCGCATGGAAGATTGCCTTCAGAGTTTGCAAACTATCCTTTGACCTGTTCGCACATCCATGCGGAGATTGAGATTACTTTAACTTGGTAGCCACATAACGGCACAAATCATTGACCGTTAGCAAGTTACCGAAGTCCTGAACGCGCGGATTTTGCTCGAAATTCGACAGGTTTGCCCAAGGCAAACGGGCCTTGAGTTCACTGATCCCCTGAGCCGTAACTTTGCCATCTTTGACATAGCTGGCGTTGGTGAGAATGTCGTCTGGGAACAACTCTTCGCGCGGAATATTGATTCCAAAGGCCTTTTCAAGCTTGAAAACGATGTCCAGAAAGTCGATGGATTCGGCTCCAAGGTCACCCACCATGGTCGCTTCCGGCGTAACTTCTTCGTCTTCAACACCCAAAGCGTCTACGAGGGCGGCTTGTACTTTTTGGAAAATCTCTTCGGAACTCGGCATCTTTGTAATGTCCTTTGGGTTGTGCGGGAAATGGTGGGATGTAAACAGGATCCATCCGCGAGGTTTCAAGACCTGCGTTGCCTTCAGCCCAACTCGTCCTTCCGCAATTTATCGGTAAGTTGTTTCATGAAGACGTTTGCGTGTACGTCCGTCGTCGACGGCTCCGATGTGCCGCTGAGCATTTGGTGCTTTAGCAAAAGTCTTCCTGACACCGCAACAGAATCTTCCTTTGATCCGACGGCTTTTACAAGTGTGGTAGTCTCGGTCCGCTTGATGATTTCCACAGAAATCGCCAATGTTTGACCTGGCTGGACGAAGTCGGCAAACTTAACGTTTTTCGCCGATTCCAAATAGACCAATCCCGTTTTGTAGCCTTCGCTCGCTCGCGCCAACAGAATCGCTGCCTGCGTCAATGCTTCCAGCATCAACACACCGGGCATCACTTCAAAGCGTGGAAAGTGGTCTCGCAAATAGTCTTCACCTTCACGCAAAGTCCTAAGTGCTTCAATTCTGACGCCCGGTTCAAGCAGCGTAACTTTGTCGATTTGACAAAAACGCATCTTTTCCGGAAATGAAACACAACCGTCCACTATGCTCATCGTTTTCCCTGCCCTTGCCGGGCGTTCGCAAATTGCGATTGGCTAAAGTTGATCGATCGCTGAAAAAAGCAAAATGTCAGCCCGGCAATTTCTGCGGGTCTCGCAAAACCCCTGCTGCTCACCTAACTAGTTTCGCAATAAACCGTCTACGTTTCACATGCATAGTTGCGAAAGAATCCGAAAAACCGGAGAAGTGTCCAGTTCCCCAGCTCGTTTTTTCACAAAACCAGCTACAAAACACAAAGCTTCGACGACAGCCATAGAATACCCAGCCAACCCCGGTTTACTCAACACACTTTCGCCCGAAATTCAGCTACATCTACCGCAGACTAACAAACCGTCGTCGATTCCCCCTTTAGCTGGCCTTTCGGGCTAAATGGCTCCCTCTGGTCCGCCTTTATTTTCCGCCTGAAAAACGCGAGGGCGTAGATTTCGGGTTAAAGAGCGTTTCTTCGACGCGCAATAAGGAAAATTGTGGCCTAAGTGCGCACAATATGTTGGCTTGGTATCGCAGGATTGAGTAGAATTCTTCATGATATCGGCGGCCCTCCAGCTCGTAGTACATGAGTTCAAAGGATTCCAGCATGCAGCTTGCGAAACGGAAGTTCAGTAGGGTTGCTCGGGTTTTCACTATCGGAATGTGCTCTGCTAGCTTTATAGCCAGCGTTTCTCAGGTTCCGCTGTTCGCGGATTTAGGGTTTACTGCCGATACCCGACCTGGATCTTCAGCACCCACACGCAAAGACGAACTTCGCAAAGCCGCCTCGTGGGCTTGGCCAACGGTTTCGATTTTCGAGCAGCACTTGCTCAGCTTCATGGATCAACGCAACGCGCCCACTGCGACCCGCGACGCAGTGCAACTTGCCTGGAACTCGTCTAGTGATCAAGTCAAAGGTCCGGCACTACTGGATCGATTGCTCGCGGCCTGCGGAGTGATTGAGCCTCGCATTGCGGCGTTGAATTTGCAACTTTCCGATCCGACCGGACCAGCCGTTTTGCCGCGCGATCTCCCATGGCTCGCCACCGATGTGCCTGGCTGGATGCAGGACACGATTCGCCTCGCTTGCGGCCGTGCACTCGCCCAACGGCGATTGTACGACGAAGCACTGGAGACCCTAACCGGCTTGGAACTGGTTCAAGTCTGCGACCCGGCCAGCTTGCTGTTCTACCGGGCCACCTGCGAACATCATTTGCTCAAGAAAAAGGAATGCTTGGCCAACGTCAAACTACTGCTTGAACGCGAGTCCGAACTGCCAGTCCGCTTCACGCAGCTCGCTCACTTAATGGCCGCTGACATCGAACCACTAAAGTCCGATTCTTTGGATGAAATCGCACGCTTGATGAACGACGTCCAACGGCGTTTGGACTTGGGCCGAGCTGGTAAGAAGGTTCGCGATGAAGAAGATGAAATCGTCAAAAAGCTCGACAAGCTGATTGAAGACATCGAAAACCAAATGCAGCAACAACAGCAGCAACAGCAGCAGCAAAACAACGGACAGCAGAATCAGGCCCAAAGCAAACCGATGGACGAAAGTCAAATCGCGGGTGGCAAAGGCCCAGGCGATGTCGACCAAAAGAAGATCGGTGACCGAGCCGGCTGGGGCAACCTACCACCTGCCCAGCGCCAGGAGGCTCTTCAACGCCTAACTGAAGAACTTCCCTCTCACTATCGCGAAGTCATCGAAGGCTACTTCCGGCAACTCGCTAAGGACAACAACCGCTAAAGGGGTGATGCGAATCACTCGCCACGCACTATAGCCATGAGACGACGCAATTCATCTTCGGCGTCTGCAGGGTCATCGACCGTTCGAGACACCTCACTTAGCAGTATGTCACCGAATCGACGCCTCATGCGGTGAATCGACATGGCGATTGCAGGTTGGCTCATCTTCAGCTGATTACCAATTTCCAACCTCGATAGTGCATTTTCGTCGCACATTAAGTGAGGCTCGAGTAGCTCGAACAACTGTTGCTTGTTGGCGTTTCGGTAGTCTTCTGCCAGTCGACTTTTGGTTCGCAAAAGTAACGCTTCAACCCAGTTCCGGTCATAAGCTCTTTCCGGCGTTTCATCAACTTTACACACCCGAGAAAACTTGGCTTCGATGTCGTCGGCCGAAAGGGAGAAGAACTGATGCTTCCCTCCTCGCTGGATGGTCATTGCCGCTCGAACTTGATTGGCGATAAAGTTCCGAAATGACGCAAGTAGAAACGAACGGAACCTACCCTTCATGGGCGAGACCGTGTCCAGTGAAGCAGCGGTCATCAAATGAGTAAAGAAGCTTTGCGTCAAGTCTTGTGCGTCTTGATGCGATTTTCCTTGGCGACGACAAAATGCATATAGCGGAAACCAATACGTTTCGATGAGCTCGTTCCAAGAATTCCGCTCAAGCTCTTGATCCGACTGACAAGCCCGCAGCACAACACTCCACTGGGTGGTGTTAAAGCGTCGGTTTTCTGAGATATCTTCGTGCTGTTTTAACACGGGTACCGCCTCGATCGAACTGCATTACGCGAAAACCAATCCAAGGATTTGATGCGGGTCGATACAACAACCGATCCACGCAGAAGTGGTTACAATTCTGCGAGAACGCGGTAATCTGTAAGCAACCTGTAATCTGCAACTAAGATTGGAATTTCGGGCGGATTTCAACTAGTTGACTATACGGAGGCAGAGATTATACACCTTCGAATTGAACGCGAATATGGTAATCGAAAGCGAGCGAATTTGCAAAGATTGTGGCAGTCTGCTTGATGAAAGTCACTGGGCAGGTGGTTGTTCGTTTTGCTTGCTGGGACTGGGATTAACCAAGTCCGCTTCTTCAATCTCCACAGCAGAGTCCACCAGTTCGTTCAGCGGCAGTACGAACGCGCTATGCGGAAGCGAAGTACTCACCCGTTTCGGGGATTACGAATTGATCTCAGAGATCGCGCGCGGCGGTATGGGGGTTGTCTATCGGGCTCGACAACTCGCACTAAATCGCCAAGTCGCTGTGAAGCTTATCTTGGCAGGGCAATTGGCAACGATAGAGTCGCTAGAGCGATTTCGCTTGGAAGCAATGTCGGCCGCCAGGCTCGATCATCCCGGCATTGTTCGTATTTACGAAATTGGAGAATTCGAAACTCAATACTTCTACAGCATGGAGTTAATTGATGGAGAAAGCCTTGCTCAATGCTTGAGTGAGTTCCGATTGGATCCTAACGCCGACTCTAGCGCGCGACGTTCGCAGGAAGCTTGTATTGCGGAACTGATCGCCAAAGTTGCCCGGGCCCTGGACTTTGCTCATCGGCACGGCGTGCTACACCGCGACCTCAAACCCTCCAATATTCTCATCGATCAAGAGGGTAATCCCCATTTGACTGACTTCGGTTTGGCAAAACTCCTGGGCACAGAGGACTGTGGTTTGTCATTGTCGAATGCGGTTCTGGGAACTCCGGGTTATGTGGCTCCAGAGCAGGCATCAGGTTCAAAGAACATAACCATCGCCGCCGATGTGTATGGCCTTGGTGCAACGCTGTATGAATTACTCGCGGGGCAACCACCATTCGTAGGTTCGAGCGCTATGGCAACGATGTTGCAAGCGATACAGCAAGATGCAAAATCGGTTCGTCGCCTTAATCCAGCCGTGGATCGTGATTTGGACACAATTGCGTTACGTTGCTTAGAGCGAGATCCTCAAAGTCGTTATCCATCCGCTGGCGAAGTCGCAGAGGAATTGGAACGCTACTTGCGGCGTGAGCCGATTCGGGCTCGATCGATCTCCTTCTTGGAAAATGCGCGGCGATGGTGCGTTAGAAATCCTGGCATTGCTACTCTGCTAGCCTGCTTGATGGTTACATTGATCAGCGGCGTTACGTCCGTCCTGTGGCAATGGAACCGAGCCGAGCAAGCCAATACAAAACTTGCAACGGGGGTCGAGCGCCTGCGATGGGACTCCATTGATGACATGCTCGAAGCTGGTCAAGCTCAACGGGGCTTGGCCGGAGTCGCGGCCATGCTGCGCCGCGATCCTACCAACTGGAAAGCTGCGATGTTCGGCATGTCGATCATGGAGCAACGCAATTTCCCCCTGCCTTATGCACCCGAAATTCGATATTCGGGGGAGCTGAGCATCGCTCGAATCAGCCCAGACGGTAAGACGATTGCAACTGGTTCATTTGATGGAACTGTCCAGCTATGGGACGCGAGCAGTTCTGAACCAAGGTCTTCGGAGTTGAAGCACGATTCGTCTGTTACGCAGGCGGAGTTCAATCCTGATAGCCAATCAGTGGCTATCGGCACTGCGGATGGCAAGGTGCGGATCTGGCGAGTGTCGGATGGGACAAGTTCAGGCAGTCCTATCCAAGTTGCTAATGCAATTGATGCGATTCGGTACAGCCCAGATGGTCAATTGCTGCTTATCCGAACGAAAAGTGTCGTCCATATCTATGATGTTCCATCATTCGAATTGAGGTTCGGACCGTTCAGCCTTCCAGGGGCCTTCGTCGCGTCTGAATTTGTTCAGCAGGACCAAGGTAGAGCCACGCTGTTTTTAGCGATTCAGAATGGCCAGGAATCTCGGCTTCAGTTGTGGGATGTCGCATCCAACAAGTTAACCTCTGAAGTAAAAACAGGGCCGATTATTCACGCTTGCATAAGTTCCGACTTAGCCCTGGCAGCCTCCATAGACCACCGCAAAATCACTGTGTGGGACGTGACCACTGGGACGAAGAAAAAAGAAGTTGAACTCCCTGTCGACCGAAGACTTCAATTCGTTAGATTCAACAAGGATGGCACCACGATGTTGCTGTTGGGCTTCAACGACTGGGCGCAAGTCTGGGCAACCGACTCCTGTCAACCGATAACGCCTCAATTGCCAAATTACTTCTTAATGCAAGGCGCTATTTTTTTGGGCAACGGTGAGCGGGTGCTTACTTGGGGTGGCGACTCCTTAGCGCAAATTTGGGATGCCCAAACCGGCGAGAGAATCACCGAACCGATGGTGCATTCCAACCGTGTTCAATTCGCCGACGTTGGGCAGGTCGAACAAACAGAAGTGTATTTGACCACACTGTCTCACGGTAAATCTCCAAGTACCTCCAATGTCCAGGGATCAGTACAGCTCTGTAAGGTTCACAACCATACCAAGCCCGAATATCGTTCCATGGGATTTGAAGCTCA
>JANRMD010000464.1:0-9105 GCA_033761895.1 Pirellulaceae bacterium
AGGGGCGTGCCACCCTAATATTAAAGCTTGACGTTCCACTAGGCGGGTTTCGCAAACAGATTCGTGACCCGTAGATGGTGATCATGATGAACCGTGAGCACGCGTTCAGTCGCTGGATGCCAGTCCATATCGCGAGCCAACGCGGGGAGCTTGAAGCGGTGGATGTCCTTTTCATTCTCGCCGTTGAAGAACAGTAGAAAACCGCCGGTGCTGCCACCACAGGCGGCCATGGCAGTACTATCTGGCAAGCAACAGACTCGCCAGATAACGCCACCGGGGATGCCATCGCATACATGACTTTTCAAAAGTGCACTGTCGCTAGTTGCAAATCGCAGAAGCAATGGTTCATGCACAGCCCCCAGTGGGTTCGTGCCTTTGTGCAATCCACCAGCCAACAACTGCACTCCGTCGGGTGTGAGAGCCAATCCACGCACGCCACCAAAATCAACCCGCTGGCCACCTTCATAAGTATGCAGTGGCTTGGCATCGAACGACTTGGCAATCTGCTTACTAGCAAGGTTCCACAAGTGAATCTTGCCTCCCAGATCACCCGTCAATAGATGCTGGCCGTCAGGATGGAACATGACGCTGTAAATGTGTTTCTCATGCCCACCCCACTCGGCAACTTTCTCGCCGCTTGCTAAATCCCACAAACGAATGATCAAATCGTTTCCTACCGATACCAGCTTGGTTCCATCGGGACTAATGTCGATCGCACGAATCCAACCCGCGTGAGCTTCGACCGTTCGAATCGCTTTAGGTTCTGCTTCAGCGATCGACCACCAAATCAATCGCCCTTCACATCCACCCGAGATCAACAGCTTGCCGTCAGCCGTGTAGCGGAGCGCATGCACCCAACTCTCATGGCCTTTCAGCACGATCTTCTCGCCAGTGGCTAATACCCAACGCTGCAATGTCGAATCTTCCGCACTGGTGACCGCTTGCGCACCATCGGGTGCCACACGAACCGCAAGCAGTGGACGTTCGTAAGCCCAATCTTGAGCGAGGTGTGCTTGTTTGATGTCCATGATGATCTTTGGAAGTTAATGTTCAGAAACGAGTTGCAAATTTTGGATTCGTGGGGGGTGTGCTTACTAGCCGTCCGGTTTTCACTGCGGCAACCGGTGCTAGCGCTTTTTGATGTTGCGCTATTGGTTGCATTGAAGCGATCCAGACGACGGTTTGCTTGGTTTTTCATAACCCGATGCGTTAGCGAGGGACCTTTCTGCATCGTCAAGTCAACGCCGTAACTCGGTCCCTCGCTAACGCTTCGGGTTGCGAAAGCCCGAAACCCGCAACATCAAAACTAGCGCAGCGCACTGCGGCCAGCTTCTTTTTAAGTCAAAACTTTCCAGATCGGTCCAACGGCTGGGTCAGCCATGGGTAGTTCGCGACCGTCGACCAGCAGCGACTGACCTGAATCCACACCGACCGCTCGTAGGTAGGTATGGAACAGTTGTCCGTGGTCGACTTGGCCATCGGTAACTTCAGTACCTTCGGCGTTTGTCGCTCCATACACAGCACCGCGCGCTACTTTGCCGCCAGCCATCACGACCGACCACGCTTTCGACCAGTGGTCGCGACCGTAATACAGGTTGATGTTTGGTGTGCGTCCAAACTCGCTCAGCACAACCACCAAAGTTTGCTCGAGCAAGCCGCGTTCGAAGAGGTCGTTGACCAAGCACGCAAACGGGCGATCGAATTCGCCAAGTTGCTCGATGTGGAAATTGAAGTTCTCGTTGTGCGTGTCGTAATTGCTGTGCGTGACTTGCACGAACGAGACACCATTTTCCAGCAAACGCCGCGCGAGCAAGCACTGCCGCCCAAAGTCGTTATTGCCATAGCGTTCCAGATCCGCAGGGGGCTCTTTTGCTAGGTCGAATACATCGCGACGCTCCATGAGCCGCAGAGCTTGTTCGTAGCTGTAGGTGTAGGCGTCCGTTATCGCCGTCCGTTGGCGGCTGAGGAACTGCTCATTGACTTTGCGTCGAAACTCATGGCGACGCACTTCAGCTTGATCCGTAATCGACTCGGGCTTGATCGAGTTCTGCGGTGGCTTGTCCCCGCCCAACGAAATACTCGAATACTTGGGACCCAAGTAAGCCGCTTCGTTGCCGCGTCCGCCTGCTCCACCTGGAGTCACGAGGATGTGTCCCGGCAAGCCCTTGGATTCGTCGCACAGAGTCCGAGCGGCGACAGCGCCGATTTGTGGATAATCGGCGGCTGGTGTTTGGCGGCGGCCAGTCAACATCATGTAAGCCCCTTTGCCGTGATCATCTTCGCTGGTGTTCACGCCTCGGAGCAAGCACAAATGATGCATTTGTTTGGCTGTGTACGGCAACAGCTCACTGATATGAATGCCGGGCACGCTCGTTGGAATCGAGCGGGTGGGGCCGCCGGTTTTTGTGCCCGGTTTAGGGTCCCAGCTTTCAAGCTGGCTCAAACCGCCATGCATATTGAACACAACCACCCGCATATCGCGTTGCTGGAGTGCTTCGGCCGCGGCGCCGCGTGTCAAGCAACTTAGTCCGCCAGCCATAATGCCACCGCCAACAGTTCCCAGAAACCGTCTTCGGCTCGCCAAATGCTCTTGTGATTGACAAGCATATTTAGCACGCATGTTGATCTCCATATAAAGGTTGTTTCACAGGCTACTGACCCAGGCTGGAAGCCTAGGCTACCTTAGTTGACGAATCGGAACTCGGCGCTGGCGAGTATTCCCCAAACCATCTCTTGAATCACAGCGTTGCGACCGTCACCGGCTGCAACGATTTGTTCACTAACTAACTTTGTTTCTTCTGCTGTAGGTTGGCGAGCTAGCAGCGTCCAGTAGATCGCTTTGGCAATCTCGGTGTTGTCGGTCATCGCAATCGCTTGCTGAGTCACATTGTTGTTTCCAGGCCCAGCCCAAGCGAATACGTTGCCCGCATTGGCTGTATAAAGTGCTTGGTCAGCCGACGCGAAGAAGTCGTCCTCGGTTTTGTCTGGCCCCGAAGCGTACAGCGATACATACACGTCCGCGTTACCGCGCAGTTTGTCGAAGGCGCCTCGAACCGCTTGACGATGTCGAGTCGCTTTAGTTGCAGCGTCGGCATCCGCGGGCAGTGCCGCGGTCTTCTCCAGTTCAGCCGCCTCGATGCGAATGTAAGCGTCAAGCATTCCAGTAGCTCGCAGGGTGCTCCAGCACATCTGTTCAGGTGTTAGCGCTTGCAGCGATGCAGTTTCCACTTGTCTGGCTGCATCGTTATTTATGGCGACCCATTTTTCGCTGATCGCCGTCTGTGCCGAGGCGAGCGCTGCTTCGTGGGTTGCAGCAGCGGCTCGGGCTGCAGTGATCCGACTCTCGATCGCTTGCTTATTCGCTTGATGACTGGCCAACTCCTGTGCCTTGGTAGCCGTTGCGGCAGTCGCGACCGTTACGGCCTGTTTGGCGGCATCGAGCGCGGTTTGCAAGGCCCCCATCTGAGTGCGTCGCGCCTCCAGCTCAGTCGTAATCGCTGTCTGAGCCGTTGTCAGCGGTTCAGCGGTCGAGACCAACTTTACCGAAGCGGCCAGGGAATCGAGCGATTGTTGCAGCTGAGCAATCTCAGCCACATGACGAGCCAAAGCTTCGGTCGCTTTGGTTACCTCGGATGCAGCCGTTTGTTCAGCGGCTTGCGCGGCCGACAACTGAGTTTGGGCAGCCACAATCATTTCGTTAGCAGCGGGCAGTTCGGATTCGATCGTGGCCACAGCCTGCTTGGCTGCGGCGACTTCACCGGCCAATCGATCACTCGAATCGACACCATCCAACCAAGCCAGTACTTGTTCATGCCTAGTCGCCGTCTTCTCGTTGACCTTGAGCACCTTGCAGGCTTCGGACCATTTCACGCGACTAGCGATCATCGCCGCATCGGCGGCTGCTAACGATTGATGGACAGGTTGCAACTTGGCAACGATCTCTTCAACTTTGGCGGTGGTCGCGGCCAATTCGGGAGCGGTTGCATCGGCTGCGGCCTTGGTATCAGCCACCGCTTTATCTACTTCCGGTTGGCTGGCTCGGGCTGCGTCAGCCCGCTGTTTGGCGACCGCGATCGCTTGCTTGAGCTCAGCATCTTCGCCCCCCGCCAAAGCTGCCGCTTGCTGCAACTTGGCAGCAGATTCATCGAGCAACGAGATGCGCGATGCCGTGTCCGCTTGTCTTTTTTGCGCAGCCGCCAAGAGGGCGCCCGCATCGGTGGATTTCTTCTTGGCCGCCAACATGGCCGCTTCGGCTGCATCCAATTCCGTTCGAATCTTGGCGCGTTCTCCTTGAACAGCCCGCCATGCGTCGCGGGCCGCCTCATACGCCTTCAACGTCTCCGCTTCAGCCGCCGCCAAGGCTGCTTCTCGAGCCTTCGCGTCAGCAAGCTTAGCTGTCGCAGTGGCCCGGACCGCGACCAACTGCGCATCATTAGTGGGGATTGTCGGAGCGGTCATGATCGAGTCGATACGAGTCAATCCGCCGCGACGATAGGCCTGTGTCGATGTTAGCTCTTTCAAGAACTTTCGCGGACGCATGTCGGTTTCGAGCAAGCCGTCGGTGATCAACTCAAACAGAGCAGGATGACTAGGCGGGTTGTGGGGGTGGTGCATATCCAGCGGTTGCACCAAGCCTTGCCCGAACGCAAGCGACCAAAACCGATTGGCCCAGTTCGCCACGAACGCGCGATTGGACCGCGCCGCAAGTTGCTCAGCTAACGCTTGCCGGCGGCTTACTTTGGGCGGCATCGTCGGACCCGCCAGCGATCCAGCTGGCGGTTCGGCAACGTAGCGAGCATCAGGCATCTGATACGCTTCGAACTGCTCTGTTTGTTCAATCAAACGCGGGCCGCTTCGAAAGGGAACTCCCTTGTCAAACACCGATTCGAATGGAGCATCACCGGCGGCTCGTTCAACGTACAACTGAACTTTCTGATCCTTGCCCTCAGCGTCTTTGTAGGTAACTTCCGTCAAACTGCTGGTCGAGACATAAGCCAAAAAACCGTGATAGTCAATCTGCTTGTAATCATCGATCAACGGATGGTCATGACACTGTGCGCATTGCATATCCCGACCAAGCAGAACTCGGCCAAGGTCGCGTGTGATCAAGTTCGGATCGCCACCACGATCGAGAAAGAACTTCTGAGCCGCACGTTGGTCGCGATTCCACCACGGCGAAAACAACAACTGCTTGGTAAGCACATCGATCGGCGCATCAGCGGCCACTTGCTCGCGCAAGTAATTGATCCACGAAACTCGGTCGACTTGAGCATGACCTCGACGCAACATCAGCGTCCGATCGAGAAAAGTCACCAGATGTTCATCGCACAACGGATCCGCCAGGAATTTATCGATCCACAGAGTCCAACGATCGGGCGATGGATCCGCCACAAACGCATCCAGTTCTTCACGCGTCGGTACGACTCCGCGGAGGTCGAGCGAAAGCCTTCGGAGCAGCTGCCCTGCTTCAGCCTCTGGTGCAGTGAGTTGTTCGATTTCGGGCGCTAGCAGCTGATCAATTCGCGCAGCCAATGTTGATGGGGTTGGAGCAACCTGAGCTTCCTGCGCACCAGCGTCGGGGGTGCATGCAACGAAACCAAACGCGACTGCGAGAATGGTGAGCAACGAGGCAATTCGAGGACGCTCGTGAGCCCAAACCGCAGTGCTTCCTTGAGCGGTATTCATGGCAAGCTTTCGTAAGGTAGGATTTAAAGGTGGGGCGATTCGACAGTGCCATAAGCCGAACCGGTTCTTTATCATCCTCCAAACCAGACCGCCGTGCAACAGTAGGTTGGTTTTCGTATGCCTCGGCTGCCTCGCCCGCTTTTCTTCCGAGCGTTTTCTGGGCTTTTTCAATCGCGAAGGCACCCCAGAGCGGTGGCTTTTCCTGGTGCCCCGCCCAGAAACGTCGGGTAATCGCGCGCGCTGCCGCCCGTCTTCCCAGCCAATCATTGAGAACTCGCGCCGCGTTAAGCCGTATTGGGACCATTTGTCCCGAGCGGTACTTATCCCCTCGCGCCACCAAGGTTCGGCTTTAGGAATCGGGTTTGGGTGGCACGCCCTAGAATTAAAGCATGACGCTTTACTTGGACTGCAAGGTCCTACGGGTCCTGCAGGACAGATCGGTCGCGACACGATCTGTCCTGCGGCACAAGACTCAGAAGCTTCAGGCGAACTCGAATCGAGCCGAGTGGGATCAACGCGGGGCGTGTTGCGGGTTCACTTTTCGCGGATCAATCTAACTCGGGCAACCGTCGGTTCAATCTACTGAATCACTTCTGCTTTGGCGCGGCTGGCTAGGCAGCGCGGCGAACCTGCTTGACGACTGCCGCCAACGGAGCTGGGCGCTCGGCTGGTGTAGGCATAGGCAGTGTCGCGTCAATTTCAAGCTCAGTTCGCAGGATCTTCACGCCAGGTGGGGCTTGAACTCCGATTCTTACTTTATCGTTTCCCACCGCCACAATCGTTAACACAATATCATCACCTAGATGAATACACTCCGAAGCCTTACGTGACAGAATTAACACAGCCAAATCCTCCATGAAAAAAGTTATCAAATCAGGCTAGCATCCTTACTAGCCCTTCGTCACGTAGTCACTACCGACTAGGGATCGGGTGACTGGCCGCACGCCGGCCAAGGGAATCATAAAAGAACACCGCGCCGCGATGGAGGTCCCAAACGGCTGTCAAGCGAACGCTGCGTGGACCATAAATGCAGAAGAACAGACCACACGGTTTGCCTTGCTGCACCAGCAGTCGCTCAGTCATCTGAAAGGCATCTTTTTCAAGTTGATTTTTTTCGCACAGTTCACCGCGGACAAATTCGCGGATCGAGTCAATCTTTTCGTCAGGTAGCGCAGTTCCAGTTGGCATATTTGAAATTATCCTCATTCCATGAGGGTCTATGATTCATCCCTCTCAGCCAAGATCACGAAGCGATATCGACCGAGATCCATTGAGTGCCCGACGACTCCACCTGAGCGACGCGAAAAGGACCAAGGCAACTTTGTTACGCATCCAAGTGACCTGAAGCGTGGGCAGAAAATCTTGCCGCCCTTGCGCAGTCCGCTCATTCTAAGCTATCGAAGCCATGTTTCTATCGGCTGACTCTTCACAATCGCTTAACTGGACAGTCTAGGTAAAGTGTACTAGCGTAAATTCTTTCTGTATGCACGGTCTAAGATCTGCACAGTGTGCAAAATCGCTACTCGATCGCTACGATTTCGCAAATGTTTTTCAATCTGGACTAAACAACCAATGTTGCCCGAAACGACTGCGGAAGCCCCCGTATCGAGCACCGCTTGAGCTTTTCTAACCCCCAATTTTCCGGCGATTTCAGGTTGTTCTATGTTGTATGTACCGGCTGAACCACAGCAGGTGTCTGCATCCGGCAAACTAACTAACTCCAGTCCTGGAATTCGCTCAAGTAAGCGCCTCGGAGCCGCGCGCACACCTTGAGCATGAGCCAAGTGGCAGGCGTCGTGGTAAGCCACACGCAGGGGGCTTTCCAGTGCCGGGATTTTCTCCAGTTCAATTTGATCCAAATAGACAGAAATATCCAAAGTCTTTTTCGCCAGTGCCGCAGCCGCCGCTTCCATGTCCGTTCTACGCAATAGCAAAGCGTATTCGTGGATCGCTGAACCACATCCGGCCGCGGTGGTCACAAAGTAATCCACATCTTGCGGCACCGACGCGATCAACTGCCGCGCGAACTGAGCCGCTTCGTCCCCTTGTCCGGTATGCCAAGACAAAGCACCGCAACAACCTTGCTGTGCGGGGATAACTACTTCGATGCCGTTGAGCGCCAACACGCGCAGCGCCGAGGCATTGATGTCGGGGGCAAGAACCTGTTGAGCACAACCGGCTTGCAATGCAACTCGACCTTTGCGTTTTCCGATCGCTGGTGTGAACTCGGGCAATCGCTGCGCAGGTGGTAATTCATCGGGGACAAGATCCAACATGGGTCGCAGTGATTTCGGTGCCAGCCACTTAAGGCCCTTCGTCATGCGTCCAACGGTAGCCGCAATCTTGAACCGCTGCGGATAAGGCAACGTCATTCTCGCTAGAATCGTTGCCAGCGATCGCGGCTTGTTCCCTTTCTCTCGTTGCTCATCGCGATACGAGCTAATCAAGTCACCATAGGGAACGCCCGAAGGACAATGGGTCACACACGCCAAACAACCCAAGCAGCGGTCAATGTGGGGCGCTGCCTCTTTAGCCTCGAGTTTCCCTTCCAGAACCAACTTCATCAGGATAATCCGTCCGCGTGGCGAATCCTGTTCCTGTTCGAGTTCTTGATAGGTCGGGCACGCCGGTAAGCAGAAACCGCAGTGGACGCAAGTTCCCACCGCCGCCGCCATATCCGCTCCGCGTGCTCCATGTTCCTCAGGTTTGATATCGTTAAGCATGTTCTTCTAAGTCGTGCAAGTGAATCCCAATAGCGTTTGATCGCTTGCGCATTCTACTTGGACCGCGAGAAAATGGTATTCGGGAACGACGAGATGATACTCACGAAAACCCGGCCCAACCCAGCTAAACACTGAAACAATTACGACCTTTGGGTATCAGAAAACGAGAATTTCAAAAAGTCAAATCGATTTTTTCGATTCTTTGGGAACGCGGGCGGTCCTCGGCTCATGGCATTCACTTGCAAAGCAGCTGGTTCTCAGGCAGGGATTCACCGCGAAGCGGTTTAAGAAAATAGCCGGTGGAAAGCGGAGCGCCACCACCGGAAGGACGACCGCGAGCGTTTTCGATCCTGAAGGGATCGGAGAGAGACTCGGTCGGGACAACTCGCTTGACGAGCTCTGTGATCCCTAGCGGGATCAGGATGCTCTTGCGCTAATGTTCCGGTGGTGGCGCTCCGCTTACCACCGGCTATTGTCTCGGATCCCATTCGGGATATCCGTCAGCGAATAGCGCTAGGCAAACTAGTGGAACGTCAGGCTTTATTCTCAGGGTAATCGGGTTTGGGTGGAAGACTCCTGAGGCTCTGCGAAGGGCGTGGTTCCGGCGTTATTCGACACGCCCTTCGCAGAGCCTCAGGAGCGTGCCACCCCAATATAAGTTAAAGCTTGACGTCCTTCCGGGGCGCTCGATCGATGT
>JANRMD010000465.1:0-5364 GCA_033761895.1 Pirellulaceae bacterium
CCGTCGGCGCTAGCCGCGGGTGACCGAAGGAGCAATCGTTCATCACCTGTAAACATGCCAACGTAGAATAACTTCCAGTTCAACTTGCATTGGAACGAGCCAAATCCATGCACGCCCCAAACTTCGAGACCCGCGGCTAGCGCCGACGGCTCACTAACTAAACAGGCCACTAGAGCGTCGACGGCTCACAAACTCACAGCCTGTCATGGCTTTCGGGGGACACCGCGATACTCCCGAAATGCTTGACGCATTCCGCTACCCAAAAAATCCAAAGCGGACAGATTTAATTTGGGGGTTGATTGTGTTTGGGTGGCACGCCCTGAGGCTTTTGGGAAGGGCTTGATTCGAGCGACATTCGCTACGCCCTTCGCAGAAGCCACAGAGCGTGCCACCCAAAAATCTAATCTGGACAGAGCACTAGCACGAGACGTAAAGGAGGGCGAAACCTCTGCCAAAGCCGCTTGGCAAGTGTGGCTCAACACTCGCGAGTGGCTTTGGTAGGAGTTTCGCCCTCCAGTGAAATAAGCTATCGATCGGCTACGACTAGCGGAACAAACCTGGTAGTTGTGCGACGCTGTCCTTGTCTTCGCTATCTTTGCTTGGTGCTTCGTCAGCTAGCGGTTCAGCCAAAGTTGGCGTGGGTGCAACCAGGCTTTGGAACTGTGGCTGAGCGGCGCGGTGTGCAGCTGGTGCTACGTGGCTCGCATCGCAAACGGCTGGAGCGTAACGGTTGATCGGCTTGAAGTGGGCCGAACCGCATGCTGAGGTACCGCAACCTGCATGACCACATGATTTGCAGCCCGATGCACAGCCTTGCTTGGCACAGCTGTGGCAATGTTGATGACCCGCCAGCCGCTGATACATCAGGGCACATTCAGCAGCTCGCTCAGCTGGGTAGTTGTCCCACAAGCCTTGCGTGCAACCGGTGTTCATCATCATGTGCGCAGTTGGATTGAAAGGACCTTGCATCGGCCAAGCTACGGGAACTTGAGCCGAATTTGGTGTTTGCAAAATCAATCCATTGGTCAGGATCTGATCGATTGGGTTATGACGTTGACCAATACCGGGTGGCAGAGATGCTGGATCATTATCAGCAGCATGTGCCTCGTGCGCATCGATCACAAGATCGGAGGGGCTTTGATTGGCACCCAAAAATGGGTTGCCAATGTCATTCGATGTGATTTCGCCATTAACGGTGCCTGAGCGTTTTAGTTCGGCCTCAGCAGCTGGCTGGATGGCATCCTCTTGAACCGCCTTAACAAGAATCGTTCTTGGGCGGGCTGGGCTCGCAGAAGAGTTGACTTGAGCAAAACAAAACGAAGGGCCGCAGTAGAGAAACGCTCCAACGGCAAGTACTTTGAATCCATTCATATAGGCACCCCTAGTGCGAAAAAGTGGTCGCCGTGGACAAACCCGGCGACAAGTTGCGGTCGCATTAAAAGGGCACCACGAACCTTTCCCAGATGCGTGGTAACTTGAACCACATAAACTGCGAGGCTGGTGTCGCAGTGGGCATCGTGTGTGCTCTACGTATATCATTCACTCTAGCTAGCAAATGGCAAACAAAGTGCGACAGAATTTTTTTCGAATCCTCTGACCGCGCGCGCGACTTGCCAACTAGGTAAACAGTGCCGCAAGGGAAAAACGAATCGTGATGAACTCGGCTGCTTGCGCAAGAAAAAAGTTCTATCAGTGACTCTGGCGCTTGAGCAGTTTCTAACGGAGCCTATCAAGTGGATAAAGCGGGCTCGTGCTCCAGATACCTGTACATGCTAGATTGCCACGAGGTCTTAAATTGCCCGACTGTTCACCGCTTGCAGCAAACGTTGGCGGATCATGTACAGTCGAGTGCTCTCGGTGATCTTCTCGCCCTCGAGATCGCTGACATAAAACACGTCGACGACTTGATCGAGATGAGTACTGATTTTGGCAAACTGCAAAACAAGCTGTAGGTCGAAGAGCACGCGCGAGATATCGTAGAGCAGGCCCATGCGGTCATACGCGAACAGCGTGATGATCGTGAACTTGTCGGAAGTACTGTTGTCGAAGCGTACCTGCGTGGGCTGAATCTTTAGCCCTTCGGCCGCTTTAGTACGGCTATTGCGCCAGATTTTTGGAAATACGGGGGGCTGAGAATTCGTCGGGTCAAGCGACTTGATGAGTGTCGAGCAGATTTCATCGATGCGATATTGCGGCGGTGCGCCTTCGAATTCGCTGTCTTCGACGTAAAACTTATCCCATACGATATCATCGGGCTGAGTGTGAATGTCAGCAGCCAAGATCTGCATGCCTTGACTGGAAAGTGCCCCCGTGATGCGATGGAAAGTGCCGATCGGTTTACCGGATTGCTTGAGTGCGATGGTGTACTCGACAGCTTGCTGGGCAGGACTAAAGCGACCCCAAGCCAAAACCGGTTGAGTATCCAAGTTGCGAAGTTTGGAAAGCTCATCGACGATTTGGCTCGGCGGAATTCGTAGCAAGTAACCGATCGGCAGCGCTTCGACTTGCCGCTTCCACCAATCGTCATCCACACCGGGAGGAACCAGCTTGAGCACATTCTGTTGTCGATCGCGCACGTCGGCTCGGAATGATTCGCCAGGTTTGTCGTCGCGGAAGTGCGAATCGGTTTGGCGATAGAGCTGGACCAGCAAATCGACTTTCCATTGATTCACCACATCGGGACCAACTCCCGCGAGATCGGCGTAAGTCATCAACAACAGCAGAATCAACCGTTCGCTCGAACCGACCACCGCCGCAAAGCGAACAATCACTTCATTGCTGTTCAGATCATGACGAAAGGCGGTGTTGGATAGCAGCAGATGCTGATGCACCAAGAACATGAGCGTCTCTTTATCTTGAGCGCTTAACCGCAAGCGATCGGCGGTTTCCGCAGCGATTCGTCGGCCGACTTCACTATGGTCTTCGACAAAGCCTTTGCCGAGATCATGAATCAGCAAGGCCAAGTGCAAAATGGCTTTGTTCTTTAACTCTCGATACAAGTTGCCGAGCGTTGAATTATCGGTAGCCAAATCGGTAACACACTCGACGGTACGAATGCAGTGCGCGTCGACGGTGTATTTATGATACTCGTTGAATTGGAGCAAGCAGCGCGCGTGCTTCATCCCCGGTATGATCTGCTCAAGCACTCGCAATTCTTGTAATCGCCGCAGTTGCGACCCCAAATTGCCATAGTGCGATAACAGTTCCCAGAAGCGTTGAATGGTGACAGGATCGATTTCTGAAATCGGCCGCCCCAACATCGCCGAACGAATCTCGCGCCACGTATTGTGTTCAATCGGACGACCGTACCTGTTCGACAACGACATCAGCTCGAGCACCGCCGCCGGGTCGCGTTTTAATCGCTCAAGGCCAGAGCGTGTTGCCCAAACATGCGACCAGCCCACGCGATAGTCGCGATGGACGGGCAGGCCGACAGCATGCTCCAGACTCTGAGCAATCCGCGAGGGCATCTTCGTCGACGCAAGAAAGTGGGCGCTGCTGTAGCGAATTTCGCTGGTCCGCTCGAAATACTGCTGCATGAACTGCTCGACAGGCAGAATACCATCGCCTCCCTGAAAACCACTCCAGGCGGCGAGCTTCATTTGCAGCGGGCGATCAAGTTGGTCTTGCGATTTGCCATACTCAAAGTGCATCTGATTGCGAAGTCGCAGCAGATACTGATAGCCAACTTTAAGCGCGTTTTGATCTTCCGCAGATAGATGACCGAGCTGAGCAAGTTGATCGAGATCGCACTCACCATACTGAGTGAATCCGATCCAACGCACCAGCTGAATATCGCGAAGTCCGCCGCGCGAACGTTTGATGTTTGGCTGCAACAAGAAAACCGTTTCACCGTACTTCCGACGTTCTTCGAATCGAGCTTGTTCGACGGCGCGGATCATGCGGCTGCTACGTCGCTTGGCACCTTGCCGCAAACTGCGCATCAATTGCCCAAACAGATCCACACTGCCAGCGATCACTCGGCTTTCAACCAACGAGGTATACACGGTCGCGTCGGTCCAAGCCAGCTTTAACGCTTGCTGAGGTGTGCGCAGTGAGAATCCTAATTGGCATCCCGCGTCAACGATCCATTGACTGAGTTTTCGAGCCAGCGGGATGGCGTGCTGCGCGAACGCTTGCGAATGCAGCAACATCAAGTCCACATCCGAGAACGGCGCCACATCGCGTCGACCATAACCACCATGAGCTACCAGAGTGATGTTCTTGTCGAGTTTGTCGACGGACAACTCAGCTAGTGCAGCCTGCAACAACTCGAGCACCAGACTGTCAACCAGATCCGAGAGCCGCACGCAAACTTGCAGTCCCGACACCCCGCTATCATGCAGCGCGCGCAAACGCAAACGTCCGTCTTGAAGACGTGCACGACAATCGATCACTGCCTGTGGCAGTCCGCCTGCTACTGCCATTGGCTCCCCTGTTAGATTGCTTCTTCGCCAGATTCACCAGTTCGAATACGAATTGCGTCAGCCAGATCGGTCACGAAGATCTTGCCGTCCCCAATTTGGCCAGTTTGAGCCGTATTCAGAATGGTGTCGATAACGGTTTGGAGGTTTGCGTCAGTGCAAACGACTTCGATTTTCACTTTGGGAACAAAATCGACCGCATACTCAGTTCCCCGATAGATTTCCGTGTGGCCTTTTTGGCGGCCAAACCCACGAACTTCACTGACGGTCATGCCATGAATGCCTTGCTCCGTCAGTGCGTTTTTTACGTCTTCCAGCTTGAAGTGCCGTACGATTGCTTCGATTTTCTTCATCCACCGGTCTCCGAAAAGTCGTTTCTGCGGGTCTTACACAGAAAACTCTAGTTTATCCGCTAGTGCCCCGCTCAGGAATCCGAAAATGCCGAAATTGCCCTGGGCCCATTTCCCCCAAAGAACTGCGGCAAGCCTGGAGTCGCCCACTGGATCGGTTTCTTGAACCTGCATCCAGTTTATCTTCAACCCAACCCCACCCATTTAGCTATCGAAAAACCATGGTTTTCAAAAGTCAAATGGAATCCAAGTCGGGTTCACTCTCTACTGTCGCACGATTGTCCCAATCGTAGCTGCAACTGGTAGCCGCAAAATTGTCGATTACTGAGGTAGCGGAAGCCGTCAAGGCTTTCGAGGGCTCCCTACATAATCTCGAAATGCTTGAGGGCTTGTCGATCATTGGGTACCGGAAGTCGTCAAGGCTTTCGACGGCCACCGCATTACTTCCGAATGCTTGAAGGGTTAGCGGCGGTTACCAGAGCAAAAACCGGGGCTAACGCCCATCGGTTAATCCCGCAGATTTACTCAGCGGATCGTTCGGTTTCACACTAACTTGAGACGCGCCGAGTCGCAACATCCCGGCCGGCTGG
>JANRMD010000466.1:0-17687 GCA_033761895.1 Pirellulaceae bacterium
ACCGTGCAAAGTATTGAAATCAACGGCTGTAGCAGCGGCGGTCAGCTCTTGGACAGTTGCAAGACAACTTCGCCGCTGCTACAGCCATTGATATCAATACTAGTGGGTTCGCTGGTATTTTTTTATTGTCCGTTTGCCTAACTTGAGACGCAGTGACGAGTGGCGACGAGGGCTGAGGTTGTTCCGGCTGGTCCTCGAAATGCTTGAGGGCTTGTCGATTATTGGGTAGCGGAAGCCGTCAAGGCTTTCGAGGGCCTCGGTAGCCGCCGCTGCCAAGCGGTGGTTAGTCACCCCGCATCGTGTCCACCGTCTGGCGACGGTGGCTACTCGAAATGCTTGACGCATTCCGCTACCAATTCATGGGCTAGCGGTTCAATTCACCAAACTGACCGCGTTACCCGTCCGGCCGCAGCGCTGCAAAAGTTGCTTGAAGCGCACCGCAACTTCACTGGTCATCTGCGGACTTTCAATCCGCCAGCCCCAATTGCCATCGGCCTGACCAGGAACGTTCATGCGTGCACTACTGTCCAAGCCCAACAGATCTTGAAGCGGCAAAATGATCGTGTTTGCATTCGAGCCCACTACATCACTGATGGCTTGCCAGTAGGCCCCTGGAGCAGAGGCATCCAAATACTCTTCGAGGATGTCCTCGCCAGGCTTGAACCGTGAAGATCTTGAATTCAACCAGCCCACAAGAGTTTCGTTGTCATGTGTCCCGGTATATGCCACGCAGTTCTCAGGATAACTCTCCGGGCGATGGTAGCGACCGCCCTCGTCGTCGAACCCGAATTGATAAACTCGCATTCCAGGAAAATCGAGTTCCTCACGCAATTGATGTACTTCATCGGAGATCATCCCAAGATCCTCGGCAACAATGGGCAGTTGCCCCAGTTGATGCCGGGCTGATTGGAACATCGCCGCGCCAGGTCCCTTCACCCAGCGACCGTCAACGGCCGTCGCAGCCGACGCGGGGACCTCCCAATAAGCCTCAAAGCCGCGGAAGTGATCCAGCCGAATCGAATCGTACAGTTTCAAACTATGCCTTAACCGCTGGACCCACCAACTGTAATCGTCGCGAGCCAATACGTCCCAGCGATACAGTGGATTGCCCCACAGTTGCCCCGTTTTTGCAAAATAGTCTGGCGGGACCCCCGCGACCACCAACCGCCTACCTGAATCATCCAAGTAGAAACAGGCTTGGTTTGCCCAAACATCGGCGCTCTCATAAGCCACGAAGATCGGCAGGTCGCCCAACAATTCAATCTTGTGTTCATTTGCCAACCGCTTCAGCGCCCACCACTGACGATGGAAGATGAACTGCGTGAACTTCTCTTGCTCAATCCCTTGCGCTAATCGCAGACGCCAACGCGAAAGGGCTGTCGGTTCCCGCTGCACCAACTCCTGCGGCCAACGACTCCAATCCGCCGTTCCAAAGCTCTCGGCCAAGGCAACGAAGAGTGCATAGTCTTCCAACCATTCTTGCTGGTCGAGGCAAAAACGATTCAGTTCATTCTGCAGGCCACCACGACTCTGCTCGAACTTTTGAAACGCCAGCTTCAACAACTTGGACTTGGCGGCGATGACCGCCCCATAGTCAACCGCTTTGTCGCTGAGTTGCGGATAACTTGCCAAGTCTCTCTCATGCAGCAATCCATCAGCGACAAGATCATCCAAGCTGATTAACAACGGATTCCCAGCAAACGCAGACAGCCCAGAGTACGGCGAGTTGCCCGCGGCAGCAGGCACCAGCGGCAGCACCTGCCATATTTCGGCTCCAGCATCGCTCAAGAATTTCACAAAGCTCCGCGCGCCAGCTCCGAAATCACCGATACCAAAGCGACTTGGAAGCGAAGTGATGTGAAGCAGTAAACCTGCGCGACGAGTGAAGTGCATGGCTTTGATTCTTGACAAAGTACTTTTAATTGAGCCGCCGTTCATCTACTAGCTTAGCGGATTGCGCACAATTTCAAAGACCGCGAGTCACGCTTCACTGTAGTTAAGCCTCCGCGCGATGATCGATGAGCAAGCTATGTGGTTAGACGCGGCTGATGAACTAAGCGACGTGTAATCGCGAGAGGGCTCTATTGAGGCAACAGATACAAATCAGCTTCAACAGGCTTATGCAACTGATCGATCAAACTAAATCGCATCGACTCAGGCAACAGAGGGCGAAAGCGTGCAATTGCTTCTCGAGGTTTGAACAATCGTAATAAAGTCTCCAGCTCGCCCATAATCCGCAGCAATTCTTCGGAGTCAACTTCGACTTCACTGCTGTAGAAATCGTTGAAGCGATCCAGCAAGAACGAACTCAGACTGCCATCGTAAACCGCCACGACTTCGCCGTCTTCATCAAGGCACTCAGCCCCCTTCGGAGATTGATCGACGAGAAACTGCTCAATTGCACCCTGCCAATCCCTCTGGATGCCCTCGATCTCCGACTTGGAAACCGATTGCTGGTCATGCTCCAAAGCCAGCCGAATTTCTTCTGCGGTCAAGCCACCGCGTTCGATCCGCATATCCATCTCGGTTGCATGCGCGGCTTCAAAGAACTCCTCAATTTTGTTGCGGTCCACTTTTGAGGCGGCATGATCTTCCGCCAACTCGCGGGCTCGCTCCAACATCTTGGGAAGCACATGAACCCCATCGATGAAGTCGTCACTGAAGTGCTCACCGATGGCTCCTGCGGGAAGCGGTACGGTGGCATTCGGAGGATTGCTAACACCACCGCGCTGGTTGTGCCCCAGGTCAAAACAGAATTCGGTGTATGCTGGATCGGCGGAATGGTCTTGACGGATCGTTGCAACCAGCCAGCGATCATCGCTTACAAACACCTTCAGTCGCGACTCAGGAAGCTCCTTAATCAAAAAGTCCCCCACAAATTCGAAGCCGTGGCTCTCGATCCATTTGGCCCCTTCCGCCACCCCGGTCTCATCCATTCCAGCCTCATCCATCCAGATCTTGGGCGAGGCGCGATGCAAGTGAATTCGCATCGGAGGCACCTCGAACTCCGATTCCACCCCGCCTTCGATCGCACGGAAATAGTCGGCGTCGATTTCGTTTCCCCCCTGCATCGCTTCAAAATCACGCAAAGATTGGCGGACTCGTAAAGTGATGCGGCGGACCACGATAAAGTACAACACCACAATGACCGCAATGGCAAGCACAACGATCGCACCAATTGATGCTAGAATTGCAAGGATGATCTTCAATAGCAACTGAGCACCTGACGTTTTGTTTGGTAACCGATCTTGGGAAATGCGAACTAGAGGCTACTGAAAAAGTCGATTTGCAACGAAGTGTGGAAGAGCACTAACCCGCTGCGTCAGCGAGGGGCGTCCCACCTTCCCTTGCTAACACTTCGGTTACTTTTTCAGCATGCCGGCTAGGATACTGCAAACTAGGATACAAGGCTGGCCCGTGAACAAACATGTAAGTGTAATGTGTTTGAAGGCCTGGGTTTGGGGTGTGCTGGTGCACCGTGCTAATTCGCTACTTACCCTGCGGTTGAATGCGACGGTAGTTTATGCAATCTAAGAGGGCTGAAAAGATGCGCTGGATGGCGAGTATTTGCTGGGTAGTCATGTGGTTGGTCGTCGGCAGCTGTCTCGCTACTAGCACTGCTGCTGGCCAGGAAGCAGCCCCGGATTCGGCTGACAAAGACTATTCAGCGGAATTACCTCGTATCCCCCCCAAGTCTCCCGAAGAAGAATTGCTCAGCTTTGAAGCCGTGCCAGGATTCACTGTAGAACTTGTCGCGGCAGAGCCTCTAGTCGCTGATCCGATCGCGTTTGCTTTCGACACTCGAGGTCAGCTGTTCGTCGTTGAGATGAAGGACTACAGCGAACAGGAAACAGAATGCCTGGGTAGCATTGCTTTGCTTCGCGATGTCAATGGCGATGGCAAGATGGACGAGCGAACAACTTTTGTGGAGGGCCTATCCTGGCCCACCGCGATCTGGCCTTGGCGAGACGGAGTATTGGTTGCTGAGCCACCGCGCATCACATGGTTCCGCGATACTGATAAGGATGGCAAAAGCGATAAGTCCGAAGTTTGGTTCGAAGGTTTTCAACGTTCCAATGTTCAAGGCCTCGTCAATAGTCTTCGCTGGGGTGTCGACGGTTACATCCATGGCGCCACCAGCAGTTCGGGGGCCGACATCCTTCAAAACAAAGTCCAACTCCGTGGTCGTGACTTCGCAATCGATCCACTCAAGAAATCATTGACACCAGAAAGTGGCGGCGGCCAACACGGCATGAACTTCAATCGTTGGGGCGAGAAGTTTGTTACCAGCAACAGCGACCACCTCCAACAAATCGTCGACCTCGACCAGTGGCTCAGCGAACATCCTACCAACGTCTCCATTCCCAGTCTTCGCCGAAGCATCGCTGAAGATGGCCCCCAAGCCGAAGTGTTTCGCGCTAGCCCAGTCGAACCGTGGCGGATCGTGCGCACACGGCTCCGTATGAGTGGCGTAGCACCTGGTATCGTCGAAGGCGGAGGCCGAGCCGCCGGTTATTTCACCGGCGCCACCGCTACGCTCATCATGGATCATGAAGCTGGCTATGGTATTCCTGGCTTCGATACCGCCATCGTTTGTGACGTTGGCAGCAATCTCGTCCATCGCAAACAACTGCGCCCCAACGGTCTGTTCTACACGGCCAATCGTATCGATCCACTAACTGAATTGCTGCGTTCAAGCGACATCTGGTTCCGACCAGTGCAGCTCGGCGATGGTCCCGATGGCGCGGTGTACATCGCTGACATGTATCGCGAAGTGATCGAACATCCCAAGAGCCTTCCACCGATGATCAAAAAGCATCTCGATCTGACCAGTGGTCGTGATCGTGGCCGCATTTGGCGCTTGAAACCTAACGACGTTGCCAAGCGGATGCCCGCGACTACCAAGCAGATTGCGGAATGCTCCAACAAAGAACTCGTCGAGCGATTGGCCAGCCCGATCGCGTGGCAACGTCGATCGGCGAGTCAAGAACTGGTTGAACGCAATGCCCAGGACGTAGCCTCGGAGCTTAAACAAACGGCTGCATCGAAAAATGCCGAAGCAAGCATCCTTGCTTTGCATTGCCTCAGTCGACTCGGCGTGCTGGATCAAGCAACCATTCGCAGATCGCTTACCCATTCTTCACCCAATGTCCAAGCACATGCGATCGCATTGCTCCGTCAAAATAAAATGGCCAAAGAACTCGGCGCTGAACTAACGGCAGCGGCAGCAAACGACTCAGCCGCCGTTCAGTTGCAGGTCGCGTTAGCCGCAACCTCACTGCCCCCTGAATCTAGGCTTGATTTGCTAAAGCATTTGATGAGTGCAGAGGATCCTTTGGTGCGATCGATTATCGCTACCGCAGCCGGTGAAGAAGCACCGCAGCTAATAGCTTCGCTCTCGTCGAAGAACTTGCGCCCGTGGCTCGAACTGATGATGCCCGCCTGGACCAAGAAGTCGGAATCACAATCCAAGGCTATCGGCAAGTCGTTATCGACGGGATTGGCCGATGAAAAGTTGCGTTCAAGTTGGCTGGCCGGGTTGCGTGCGCTCCCCTCAGCGGCGGATGCGACACGTTTGTTGCAACTTGCCGAACCTAAAGTCGCCGAAGCTACGCTGACATTCGTTGAAAAAGAGGTCACGAGTGTTTTGAAGGACGCAACTGCTTCAGTCGATGCGCTGGGCTGGATTGGTTTGCTCCCCCAGGCACGCCAACAAGCCATCGCTGCAGAGTTACTTGTGCCTGCGAGTTCCGAATCCCATCAACTACCCGTGATCGATTCACTGTTGTGGTCCGACCCCAACGCAGCGAGCGAGTTGCTGATCGAGCGATTCCAGAACTTGACACCCGAACTTCAACGTGCGGTGCTCAATGGTTTGATGCGCTATCCAGCCACTTTGCCCGCACTTGCCGCTGCCATTAAGTCGAAGAAGATCCTAACGGCACAAGTTTCCCCTGACACCCGCGTACGCTTGCTGGCCGCGAACGACAAAGCACTTGGTAAGCAATTCGCAGAACTGCTCACAGCGGTCTCTGCCGACCGCGCGGCTGTCATCGAGCAATACGCTCCTGCACTTTCCGAAGGTGACGCCGAAGCAGGCAAAATCGTCTTCAACCGAGTATGCGCTCAGTGCCATCGCCTGAGTGACATGGGTAATGATGTAGGACCACCACTTAAGCAGTTGGCCGATAAAAGCCCGCAGCAGTTGCTGGAAACGATCCTTGATCCGAACCGCGAAGTCGATCCAAAGTACGCCAGCTACTCCGTCCTGCTTCAAGACGGTAGGGTTTTCGCAGGTATCATCGCTGAAGAAGCCGCCTCGCAGATTGTCATCGCCGAAGCCGGAGGCAAGAAACACACCATCGCGCGCAGTGATATCGACCAGCTGCGCAGCACCGGAGTTTCGCTAATGCCAACGGGCCTTGAACAACAAATTACACCAGAGCAGATGAATCAGCTGATTAGTTTCTTGAAAAGAGCGAATCAGAAGTGATGCGGTTCGCAGCCGAGCAGCGGGTCGCTTCTGCCGGATGCGACTGTGTCTGGTTTTTGGAGCGCTGGCGTCCTCGGGTCTCCGTTTTACCGTCAGCCGATAGAGCTTGCTGAATTAATGGCAATAGAGTTGCTTTCCGACTCGAAGTGCAGTTTTTCGGAGCGCGGGCGCCCTCGCCCGCTGCGGCACCAGGGGACCTGCCAGTCTGTTGTTGCTTGCGGTTTGTCAATAAGGCACGGATGGGTTGGTAAAAGCCGAATCACCGAGCGGGTGCTGCGGGCGAGGACGCCCGCGCTCCAAAAACCGCTCGACTTGACCGTTTAACTGAGCGGCGACAGTTTATTACATTGCACTTCAAAACCAACCCTTGCGGCGGAAGTACCAAAGCATGCCGAAGACCGTGGCTACCATCATCCCAATCGCCAGGAAGTAGCCATAGCGCCAATGCAACTCGGGCATATTCCAGGGCGAGTTGTCAAAGTTCATGCCGTATAAGCCCGCGATGAAGCTGAGCGGCATAAAGATCGTCGAGATCACCGTGAGTACCTTCATGATCTCGTTCATGCGGTGACTGTTCACCGACATTTGGTACTCTCGCAAGTCCGCGGTTAACTCTCGATAGGTATCAACTAAGTCCAACAACTGAATCACGTGGTCAAAGCAGTCTCGCAGAAAGACACGCGTTTCAATGCTGATCAATGGCAAGTCGTCGCGAATCAATTCGTTGATCATGTCGCGATGGGGACGGATCGAGCGCCGAAGCCCCAACAACTGGTGCCGAAGTTCATGCAATCCGTGATAGCGAGCTTGACTGTCGTCGTTATCGAGTTGTTCGTCAAAGCTATCCAGTTGCTCTCCAATCGCATCGACGGTCGGAAAGTAGCTATCCACGACCGAATCCAACAGAGCGTACGCCAGATAGTCTACGCCCGAGGTGCGCAAGTTGGCTCGTCCCGCGCGTATTCGGTCGCGAATGGGATCCCAGCAGTCCCCGGGGCGCTCTTGAAAAGTGATCAACACGCCCGCTTTGAGAAAGAAACTGACTTGCTCTGTAATGTGCCCTTCGCCAGGATTGCACATTCTCGCCACGATATACAAGTGATCGATAAAGGCATCCACCTTTGACCTTTGGTGAACGTTCACAGCATCTTCGAGAGCCAGCGGATGCAAACCGAGCAACTCACCCAATTGCAAGATCGTTGCTGCGGTACCCAAACCACAAATATCGATCCAGATCATCGGCCACTTGTTCAGTACGCCGCGGAGTTCGTTTACGGATGTGATTGCTTGTTCATGAATCGCATTCGGACTGTAACACATGACACGGATGCTGGTCGCTTGCGCGTTCGGATCAGAACTGACCGTTCCCGGAGCTGAGCCTGCTTTACCGCGTCGCCGCATCCGCATTTTTGTATGCTTGCGAATTCCGTTCTTGTTCACTGCCATGGGTAATTCACCTTGGTAACTCACTTGCTCACTAGCACTCGTTTCTTGGAAACATGCTCCAAATGACCTTCCAAATGGTGAATGTACTTTTCGATCATTTCCCCAAGTGTCACACGACCAATCTCGTTGTGAATCCCCCAACGCTCGAAACTAGCGTCTGGTAAAGCTCGGAGAATCGTTGCAGTCATCTGACGGTTTTGGTCGAACAGGCGGCAAGCAGCCAGGGTGTCTATTTTCTCAGTTCCAGGCAACTTTGCAAACGCGCTCTCGTCATAGCCGATTAGCAACGGCTTATCCATCGCTGCAATCCGTTTCATGCGATCGGAACCGATCAAATCGCTATCCATCATATGGATGGCGATCTGATGCAGCGACCACGTCCCAGGGATTGGCACTGCAAACAGTTGCTCGCAAGTCAGCCCTTCAAACGCACTCACCAACTGCTGACCACCAGCGGCATAAACATCGATTCGACTACGATCCATTCGAGAATCCTGCCAGATAATAGAGTAGTGTAAATTGCTCCAACGAATCAAAATCCCCAGATTCGCATTGAAACTTCGCGCTAATCGCCACTAGCAAGCTTGGACGGTGGCAATCGGCGAGAAGTGCCTTCGTTTTGCTCATTCTAGCAACATCGATACGAACTGTATCGCTTTGCCTATTGCTGAAAGCATGGCTTACTCCCAAACGATAACCTTCATGTCGTTGGCTGCAAGTTCAACTTGAATCGGGCCCTCGCCTTCAAACTGCGTTTCCTCATCGGTAAAGGCCGAGATGACCCGAGCACGGGGTGCGGGCCTAATTCCTTCATCTGCCAACGCCGCCAGGTTGAGCCCGATGGACTCCTGAACGGTTGACTTGCCGAGGTTCACCAAGATCAGGGCAACGCTGCCGTTGGTGGGTTTGAAATACAAGCCCACGCTGAGACTTTGTCCACCTGAGCTGAGGTATTTTCCAGCTTCCCAGGGCCCGTGGAAGGCCGCAGCGCCAACAATTCCAGAGCGCACCTGAGCCCGTTCGACGCAAGAGCAGACTCCCAGGTCGGCGTGCGACTTCATCACCGGAACATCGCAGACCGCAGACCGTGCAAGCATGATACGAGTGTATCGTGAATTCAATTCCGGTTCGCGTCGCATAAGCTCGTCGTTGGTCTTCACCACTTGCGGCAACAGCATCAGCAACGGGCCCTGCTGGGGAGTGAAATGGAGTTCAAAGTAATTGTCTGGCAGCAGACCGTAATCAGGCACATAAGCCGTCGCGTCGGTCTGCGCCAATGCGGGAGTGTAATGCTTTTGCTTGAAAGTTCGATTGAGCGCTTCGCCTTTGATAACTACATCGGTAAAGGTCGATGTCACCGCCGCTTGCATCGCACAATGCTGCGTGATTAGGAAATTGGGATCACGCTCACGGCAAGCGACATACAACCGCTGCATCAAACGCCGCTGAGAGAAAAGCGGATAGTACTGCCAGCCTTCTTCATGTACGCTTGCATGATCGCGACCCGCGCGCTTGCGACCGGCATGCTCATGACCAGGACTAACACAAGTAAAATTCGGAGCGGAAATGTCAAAGTAAACACCGCTGATATGCTCTTTCTCAACGGCCTGCACATATTGCCAAACCAGGAAATCTTGAAAACTCCGCTGCGACGGGCAAACATAGATCAGCGACTCCGCTCCCTTGGGTAAGCCGAGCGCGTTGCCCCAATTCACGTTGGCCACGGAAGCTCCCTGCGGATCCACACGCCAAGTCGAAGCGTAGTCCTGCCACTCGCCTTCTGGCAAGAGGGCCGGCATGCCGTAAAATGCTCCGTACGGAATAAATCCCGCCTTGTTCTTGGTCGCCAGCTCACGAAGTTGAGCAATCTCATGAGCGCTCTTTTCAGTGCTCGGTACCATCAGTGGCAAGCCACGAAACTTTACGGGCAATCCCATCGCAAAACCAAAGACTTGATCCTCCGCTACATAGCCTGCGGTTTCGTTCATGGCGGTCGTCAAGCGAAGGCGTCGCCAATCGCGCAAACGCGGCTTCGATGGTGTGGGCATCAACGCAAAACTCAGCTCGAAAGGCCCTTCGACGTTTCGTGGTTGCGTAATGCAGTTGATCGTTAATCGAGTTAGATCTTTGCCATGCACAATCTGTATTGCATCGGGCGATTTCATGGGTGACCATCCAGCATTGCTCTCGCACGACCACTCCAAACCAACTTGATGATTACCGATCCACACCGAAGGGTTAAACCCCATCTTTATCGGTTTCGTGATGCTACTGGCGGTGCCTAATACGTTGTCATGATTCACATGCTGCAATTCGAAATCGTATTCCTCAAAGCGATTCATTAACGTCGCCAAACTTCGTGGCATGGTAAAGTTCAGCACCAATCGCTCGATAGTGGCGTTACCCTCGGGAACCAATCGCAGAGATACATGCAGAAAGCCATCGTATTCCAGCGATGTCGCCACCTTCACCCGGTGAGAACCCGTTTTTGATTCCCAGGTGCGGACACTCTTATGCGCTGCCGACATAACCTGGGTCACCGTACCACCGAAACTAGTAACTACGTCCCGTCCATCAACTCGCCATTCAACTTTGGGTGGAGTCGCGAACAGATCCAGTTTTTGACTTGAGATCTGAGTCGGCCAAGCTCCGCTACCAAACGCATAACGCCGCCCCCAGCACTCGACATTGTCGCCTTGGTAAGTAAGCGGGACCCAAGGCACTGGCACGCGTTCCTCCATGCCCAGCGTATTGTTTTCCCAAGCATAACCTTTGGCTGGATAAGGTCGCTCATCCTGCGGGTACTCTGCAACTACGAAGCTTGACGCAAGCAAGACGCTGTGCAAGCAAACCCATGCGAAAACGCAACTGTTGAATGCAGGATGTTGTTTGAGTTGCATGGCTAGCCGCCTGTTGGATTTGTTGCGCTATTCGTACTTCGTCCACATTAGATTTTTGGGTAGCGGAATGCGTCAAGCATTTCGAGCGTACTCAGCCCAATAATCTAATGTGAAAAGCGTACCTGTGCTCTGTTCAGATTGGCTTGCGGGGTTCATCGTCAATAAACCTGCCAATGCAGAATACATGCCAGTTCAAGTTGCATTGGAACGAGCCAAATCCATGCACGCTCCAAACTTCGAGACCCGCGGCTAGCGCCGACGGCTCACTAAATCACAGCCTGTCATAGTTTTCGACGGCTCACAAACTCACAGCCTGTCATGGCTTTCGAGGGACTCACCGCAATACTCCCGAAATGCTTGACGCATTCCGCAATTGTCTCAATTGATGCAGCGACGACTGGGACAATCGTGCGACAATAATGACTCTGTACCGATTGAGTCATCGCCTGACTCGATCGTAACCAAAGTTAACGCAGCGAATGCAAGTAAGCAATTAGGTCCGCCGCCTGCTCAGCAGTCAATTGCGAGAGCAACTGCTGTGGCATCAACGAATTCATCACTGGTTTCTCTAACTCAATATCATCGACGGGAATCTCAATTCGCTTACCTTCAGCATCCTGGAGAGCAAGAACCTGCTGTTCGCGACTCAACACGCGTCCTACACGCGTCTGGCCATCAGCAGTTAAGACTGTCACCGCGCGATACTTGTCTTCAATCTCCGCAGAAGGATCGATAATGCTATTCAGGATCTTCTCACGCGTCTTTAGCTTATCTGCGATCCGCGACAATTCCGGGCCAACTTCTTTGCCAACATTCCCAATGCGATGGCACTGTGAACACTGCCCCACACCCGACGCAAACAACTTCTCGCCTTGGACAGCATCACCGGCAATAGACAACAACTGGTCCGTATCAATGTTCTGACCTAGCCTAACGACTTGCTGATCCCCAACCGCATAGGGCTCGATTAGTTCGCGTCGCGCTGGATCATCTAGCTTTAAGGCTTCAGCCACAATCGGTCGCACTAACCAAGCAGGCACCCGACGCTCGGCAAGTGCCGTCGATAACTCGATGCAGCCATCTAAATCCAGCATCAATCTGCGAGCTGCCTTCAAACGCTGCTCATCATCCCTGCGAAGCGTTGGGCCACATAGTTCATCCAAGGCGGCTAAGTGCTCCAGGCTGTTCGGCAAGCTCGCGATCCACTGTCCAACCAATCGAACTCCTGCACCATCGGTCAGTTGTGAACCAATGTGTGGCATCCGACCGGTCCCAGATTTAGCTAATCGGTAGTACAGCACCGATTGCGTCGGCGAACCCGGTTTAATGATTTGGGATTCCTTCAATCCAAAATCGCCACGCATAGGCTTTGAAACCAGCATCTTGGACTGTGCCAGCGGTTTGTTGTAAAGCGTTTCAAACACAGTCGAAGCGTTACCGCCGTTCATGTGGCAGTGAGCGCAGTTGGTGTGCAAATACGAACGTGCACGCTGATCCAAGGGGTAAGTCGCGTCGTAGGGGTCGACTAACGCCGAATAGTGTTCGTCACTTAGCGGAGCAGGCTGCTGATTAACGACTGTCCAGCCTCCTAAGGCCAGCTGACGAAACGCATCGCGCGACGCGCTGGGATCTCGCAACTGCGCCTCTACGAAGCCGACGGTTTCACCCGTCCAAGGTGTATGGCAAGTCCGACATTGCGACCTGGATGCGAATTGCCAGTTCAGTTTACGGGGCCCAAAAGCTTCTGCGATCACTAATGCTTGACTGGAACCGCCGGCCGGTACAAGCTCCGCATCGGTGCCTTCTTCATTCCAGCGATACGTGTAATATTGCAACTCGCCCTGCGCGTCCTTTAGTACCACTTGCGTTTCAATTCTTCGCAGTTTGTCCGGCTGCCGATAGTCAACTGGGATGGAGTAAGTCTTCGCCAGCACGGTTCCAATCGGCAAGGCCACCGTCGTATTGAACCAATTGAAGGTCTTCTGCGGGTTCTGATAGAACTCGACCTTCTCTTCACCAGGAATCGCCAGCATGTACTCGGCTTGGGCACCGTCAGCCCACATAACTGCGTTGATGCTGTAACGGGCAACACCTGGCGCTGGTCGGTGCTCCGACGTGTTCTCGAGCAGTCCCGAGGTGCTCAACCTCCTTGGAAACTTATCCACTGGCTCATTCGCTGCGGGATTCGGAGCGAATCGATAGATGCCTCCTTCTTGATTTCCTTCGCTATAGTCGAGTACCAGCAACTCACCATCCGCGTCCACCTCGAAGCAGATGGGTTTGACTCGACCAACCGCAATCTCTTCTAACTTAGTGACTCGCTGCGCATCAAAACTGGCAGCCCAAAACTTGCGAGTGATCCAGTCGCCAAAGATGTACTTTCCATGCATCACCGAGTGCCTCTGGCCTCGATACACAAAACCGCCTGTGACCGACGCCGCCTCGTTATGCCCAAGCGCAATCTCTGCTGGCGAAATGGGGGTTGGGCCAGGCTTCTGTGGCTTTACATCGCCGGGACCTTCTTTGATCGCCCAGCCATAGTTACCGCCGGACTTCACACGATAGACCATCTCCCAGGCCTCCCAACCGACATCGCCGACCCACAGGTCTTCGGTCACCGGATCGATCGACATGCGAAATGGGTTTCGAAAGCCATAAGCAAAAACTTCAGGCCGCGCATTCTTAAACTTTAAAAAAGGATTGTCCTTGGGAATCGAATAGTTTCGGCCTGCCTCCGCGTGGTCAACATCGATTCTCAAAATCGAAGAATAAAGGTCGCTGATGTCTTGTCCCGTATCCAGCCGATCTGGCGGGGAGGGCTCGGTCAAATCACCAATAGAGATGTAGAGGTAACCGGACTTGTCGAACAGCAACGTGCATCCGTTGTGCCCTCCGCCATCGCAGGTAAGGATCTCGACTTCGGAATCCACCAGCAATTGTGGCGGTTCCTGCTGGTCGATGGTGAACCGTGAAATGTGTGTCTTCTGCACTCCCTTACCATCCGACACATAACACACATAAGCATGATGATTCTCAGCGAATTTGGGATGGAACGCGATGGAGTACAAAGCGATGTTCCCTTGGCTATGTCCCTCAAGCTTGCCGCACAGGGGCCGTTGTTTCGCAAAGTCCACCAGCAAATCCGCTCGCGGTACATCTTCTTTGGCAACAAATGACCAGATCTTATTGTTCTGCTCCAGCACCAGATAACGCGGGCTATTCGGCAAGCGGTTAATGGAAATCGGGCCCATAAAGCCTAGCTTGGGATATGCTCGCTCCAGCACGAGCGGCAATGGCGGTTCGGGCGAGCCGATGAAGTTCGATTGCCATGGGACACGTTTCGCATCGTCCGCAGCCAGCGTTGGAACACTTAGAGCTGGAACACATAGAGCTGAAACACTTAGGCAGAGCACAATGAAGAGTAACCTAGTGAAACCAAACGTGGCTCGCACGGCACTAGATAGTTGACCTTCAAACATCTTGGGTAGTCTCTCCTTTCGGAAGCAATCTTCAGCGCTCATTGTCTCACAGCACGGTCAAGCGAGGATGTCTTTGACTACGTTGCCGTACACATCTGTCAGGCGTTCATCGCGGCCTTGATGGAAATAGGTCAAACGAGTGTGGTCCATGCCCATCAAGTGCAGAATGGTCGCGTGCAAATCATGAACATGGACTTTATTCACCGCCGCTGCAAAACCTAGCTCATCGGTCTCACCGTACGTCGTGCCACCTTTCACACCGCCACCAGCCATCCACATGGAAAAGCCGTAGGGATTGTGATTCCGCCCAGGCTTGTCGACCCCCTCGCTGAAGGGCATACGACCAAATTCGCCACCCCACACAATCAGCGTTGAATCCAACAAACCACGTTGTTCCAAATCGGTCAGCAGGGCTGCGATCGGTTGATCCGTTTCACCTGCGTGACGACCATGATTCTTTTCGACGCTTTCGTGTGCATCCCAAGTCTCTTCGAGATGTCCGCCGCCAGAATACAACTGAATGAACCGAACTCCGCGTTCGACCAATCGTCGCGCGATCAAACAGTTGCGACCGAACTCAGCCGTCTGAGGTTGCTCGACTCCGTAAGCGGCTAAGGTACTCGCGGACTCGCCACTAAGATCCACGGCATCGGGTGTTTCGGATTGCATGCGGAAGGCCAGTTCATAACTGGCCGCTCGTGAGACTAACTCCGAGCCACCTGGACGCTGCTGCAAATGCTCTTCGTTTAGCTTGGCCAGCAGATCGAGTTGCTGACGCTGATCAGCCCGTGAAAACGAGCCCGGAGGAGTGAGGTCCAAGATCGGATTGCCTTGCGGGCGGAACAAGGTGCCTTGGAATGATGCCGGGATAAAGCCACTCGACCAATTCGGTTGACCACCGATCGGCCCGCCGCGTTTATCGAGCATCACAACATAACCGGGCAAGTTCTGATTCACCGAACCGAGGCCATAAGTCACCCAGCTGCCCAGCGAAGGTCGACCGATGATGGGCTTGCCCGTGTTGATTTGTACCAGCGCCGAACCATGAGCGTGTGTGTCGGTGTAGCACGACCGAATCACCGCCAGCTTGTCCACATGTTCGCGCAGACGAGGGAAGAAATCAGACACCATCGTGCCCGACTCACCACCGGGCTTAAATGGACGCACTGCCGGCGCGAGAAAGCCAACGGCGCGGCCACCGGAGTTGATGAACTTCTTGTCGGTGGGCATCGGCTTGCCAGCATGTTTGGCCAGCTCCGGTTTATAGTCCCACGTATCGACTTGGCTGGGACCACCGTTCATCGTCAGAAAGATGCAGCTCTTGGCCTTGCATGCGAAGTGGGCTGGTCGTGGCGAAAGCGGATTGACCGGTTCATCCGCCGCCGCATACTTACTGAAAAATCCATCCTGCTCGAGCAAGGCAGCCAACGCGAGCCCAGCGAAACCTCCTCCCATTTGCCAGAGCGCTTGCCGTCGTGTTTGCCCACAGGGATAGCTACTGGGATATGTATTGGGATACTGTTGTTTATGCATATCGGTCAATCCACGTAAATAAATTCGTTGGTGTTGATAAGCGTATGGCACAGTGTTGACCAGGCTGTCGACCAGGCTGCCATATCATCGCCACTTCGCAAGTGCTTTACAAAATCGATGGCAGCTTGCTTTTCAGTTGCCGAAGGAGTTCGTGCGAATGCAATTCGCCAAGCCGCATCGACGCGTGCCTCAATCGATGGTCCAGCTGCAACCACACGCTCGGCCATGGCTTGACTCTCCTCGAGCACCCAGGCATTGTTGAGCAATGTCAAAGCTTGGGGCGCGACGGTCGACACATCGCGTCTGCCGGTCGGCGCGGTTGTATCGCAACTATCAAAAACCGTCATCATCGGTACAGCCAACGACCGCTTGGCAAACATATAAATGCTTCGTCGCCGAGTTTCTTCGGGCGGTGAGGCTTGGTAGGCACCCGATTTCATCGATAGCCCTTCGAGTGCTTCGTCACTGATCGCGGCCATGAAGCTCGGCCCGCCCATACGAAGATCCAAGCGACCGCTGCTATGCAAAATTGCATCGCGGAGCTGCTCGGCTTCCAAGCGACGTCGTTCGGCCCGCCACCAATGGCGATTCGCCGCATCCGACTCCGCGTATTTGGCTTGTTCCGGATGCAAGGAACTCTGCTGATACGTTTTCGACATCACCATCAATTTATGAATGCGTTTCAGTTTCCAATCGCCAGCCATCAAGTCATTGGCGAGCCAATCGAGCAACTCTGGATGCGTGGGTGGGTTGCCCAAGAATCCAAAATTATCGGGCGTGCGAACTAGCCCTTCGCCAAAGTGATGCTGCCAGAGCCGATTGACGATGACGCGTGCGGTCAGCGGATTTCGCTTGTCGACGATCCACTTGGCCAATTGCAAACGTCGCTGTGAAGTTAATGAATCTTCCGGTGCGGGTTCAAATTCGCGTGATAAACTCACTGCGCCGCTCAGCGACCCAGGTGCAACGACTTGTAAAGGCCGGTGGACGTCCCCTTTCTTGAGTAGATGCAAGGGAGGAGGTTCGCGGCTCAAGTCCGTCCACCCCAAGACATCAAAGCCAAGTTCGTCTTTCGTTGGTCCGCCATTCCATTCACGTTGACGATGGGCAATTGGTCCAGCCCAGTACGCAGCCGCGATGCGGTAGTAATCCGTTTGTGGAATGGCATCGAACTTGTGATCGTGACAGCGAGCGCACTTTACCGTCATCGCCAAGAAAGCCGTAGTTGTCGTATGGACCATATCTTCCAAGCGATCGTATTGGTATTCAAGTGCATCGTTGGGTTCATCGTCCCAGGTACCTAGTCGCAGGAACCCAGTCGCGATGACCGATGACTCACTGCGATTCGGTAGCTCATCGCCAGCCAGTTGCTCGGTCACGAACTGATCGTAAGGCATGTCGTTATTGAACGCGGCGATGACCCAATCGCGATAGCGCCACGCGCCCGCTTTCACAGCATCGCGTTCGTAGCCGTTGGTCTCCGCAAAACGCACTAAGTCCAACCAGTGCCTGGCCCAACGCTCACCGAACTGCTTTGAATCCAGCAAGCGATCGACCACGCGTTCATAAGCCTCGGCTGATACGTCCTGCTCAAAGGCACTGACATCGGCATCGGTGGGAGGCAGACCGATCAAGTCAAAATAAACGCGGCGGAGCAATGTCCTTCGATCCGCGGCTGGTGCAGGGGAGAAGTTCTGTTCGGCGAGTTTTGCATGAATGAAGTGATCGATTGGGTTGATGCCGTCGGTCTCAGGGCACGCAGTTACTTTGAGTGGCTGCCAAGCCCACCAGTCGCGGCCGGCTCGTTTGGCCGTGGTACGTTCGAACAGATCCAGC
>JANRMD010000467.1:0-7121 GCA_033761895.1 Pirellulaceae bacterium
CTCAAGTATTATTAACCGCACGGCGTTAGCCGCGGTTTTCACATTGCGGAAACCGGTGCTAACGCACATCGGTTAATGTGCCTAACCCCAAAATCTAATGTGGACAGAGCACTAGCTGGTTTAGCTGGCCGAGGTCATGGGGACAGGCATGACGAAGTCGGCGGCCGCGCACAACTTCAAGTTCGAACAGCGGTCCAAGTTAAACTGCCGAGGTTCGCAGCGACAGAGGCAGAGTCCCAAGAAGCGGCCGCTAGGTAGAAAGCGAATAGGGCTAACGATCCGCCTCGTTCGCACGCCTTTGGTGTCCACATACTCCATGCTCAGTACCAAGTCGTCAGGAGATTGCATTGCTCGAGTTAGAAGTTGTTGGAACATGGTTGGCTTTCATTTTCGCAAGCGGATCTGAGTTGCACACCTCTGCGGTGCTCTGGTACTAATAATCGCCGGTGCTGTGACACCTTCGGTCACAGAATGTGTCCTCCGAGAATTTTTTTCTCCGAACTTGGCTTTGGTGATTTGATTTAGAAGCAAATCCAAGACTGCCGACTCGGCAGCGAATGTAAGTTGGCTACTCGGAAGTCGGTGGCGATGAGCGAAACTCGTGATTCGAGCGACCTGTGCCACCCTAAGTTAAAGCTTGACGCTCCACTAGCTTGGTGTCGAAAATTCCATTACCGCGGAGTCGATTCAATGAATGAACGCACGTATTGCATGTTGCTGCATTTTTCGGTTTTTGCAGGCTACGCGGCTCCCTTTGCGGGACTGGTCGTGCCGATTGTGCTTTGGCAATTGAAAAAGAACGAAATGCCGAGCGTCGATGCCCACGGCAAAATGGTCTTAAACTTCATCCTCTCATCGTTACTGTACGGGGCCGTTTTCTTTGCACTAAGCTTTGCCTTTATCGGAATTCCACTCCTGTTTGCGCTATCGATCGCTTGTGTCGTAATGCCCATAATCGGGGGTATTAAGGCCAATGATGGAGTGCTTTGGCAGTACCCGATGATTATTAATTTCGTGAAATAGTCACTCCAAAGGAGGTAGGGAGCGAGGGGAGTGTATGGGAATTCCGGGTGCTGGATTATGCTAAACAACTTCTGATACCGTCCGCCAACCGGTTTCTCACGAAACCGGCTGCTAGAATTAAGCCGAACAACGGAAGCTTATGCGATTCTTGTTACGAACGTTCATTGTTTTCCTGGTGCTTGGTGGACTTGGCACAGCGGCGTACTTCCCGTCTGCGGCTTACATCAAGGAGCGCAATCGACCCAAGTATCGATTTGAAAGTGTGGTTGAGGGTGACATCACGCTGAATGTCAATGCAACCGGCACGGTCGAACCGACGCAGCGGGTCCGGATTGGGGCCTTCGCTAGTGGTCCAGTCAAGGATTTGATGGTGGACTTCAATGACAAGATCACGAAGGGGCAAGTGCTTGCGCGAATCGATCCACGCATTTACGACTCAAATGTGCTCCGCGACCAAGCCCTCTTGGATTCGCGGATAGCTGAAGTTGGTCGTGCGCAGGCTCGGCTGCAACAAGCCGAGAATGACGAGAAGCGTGCGTTTAAGTTGATGAAGATCAACGAGAACTTCATCTCAGAGACAGAGGTTGATCAGTTGAAGTACGCTCGCTTGGCCGCAGTAGCTGACCTGCGGGTGGCAGAAACTGCGGTGGAGCAAGCCAGGGCGAATCTCGATAACTCCAAAGGGAACTTGGCGTACACCGAAATACTCTCGCCCGTCGATGGGACCGTGATCGACCGAAAAGTAGACGTTGGTCAGACCTTGGCAGCACAGTTTCAGACGCCCGAGATGTTTGTGGTGGCTCCCAATATGGAAGACGAGATGCACATCTATGCATCCGTTGACGAAGCTGACATTGGATTGATTCGGGAATCTCAAAAGGCCAAGAACCCAGTCCGCTTTACCGTGGATGCTTACCCCGATGAAGTTTTTGAAAGCGGAGTGATCCACGAGGTGCGTCTGAGCAGCACTGAAGAACAAAACGTGGTTACCTATCCTGTGATCGTGAGCACTCCGAACAAGGAACTCAAACTATTGCCGGGCATGACGGCTAATCTTTCGTTTCAAATCGACCATCGTGCCAAGGTTTTGAAGATCCCCAACTCGGCGTTGCGATTTTATCCACCGGATCGCAAACGCGTTCATCCGGATGACCAAAAAGTACTGGATGGTGTTGAGGAGGATACTTCGCAATCGTCTCAGCAATCGCAAGTCAATCAGTCAGCCAGCGAGCGCGCGGAGCTCAACCGCAATCGGATGAAGCGACATGTATGGGTGCAAGAAGGCGAACTATTGCGAGCGCGAGCCATCGTTGTCGGTATCTCAGATAGCCGCTTCACGGAATTGAAAAGTGGTGATCTCAAAGTAGGCGACCAATTGGTAATCGGTGAACAACCGAAGGCTTAGCCAACTCGAAATTCAAATTGACAGTTCACTTTACCAAACTTGATCCGAATGCCGCCGATCGTCAGCTTTCCAATAGCAATCGCAGCAGCTTAAGTCTGCGTCGCCAATGGGTGTTGTCGTTTTTGGGAACGACGGTTTGTGTGGTTAGTGTTCTTACATTTGGTGCCTGGTGGTTCGCCTACCAGCAAACTCAGGCCGCCGTTGAAGCCCGGTTGGCGAGTATCGGGCATTCGGTCGCGGCCCCCAACTATCCCATGACGCCGCCAGTCCTGCGCGCTGTGGCCGAGTTAACTGACACGCAGTTGTTGCTGCTGGACAGTTCCGGGCGGTTGGTTGATTCCACCTTGGCAATTGGGATGTCGGCTGCCGATTCGCCTGTCATCAACCCTCCCACAAGCGAGCATTCCGGCGGCATTAGCATCAATCATGCGTTCAGAGCGCCGGATGGCCAACTCTATCATGCAGGTTGGTTGCGATTTGAAGGCACTGATTCGCCCAATCGGTCGCAAGAAATCAAGTGGGTTGGAATTTTGATCGACCAATCCACAGTGCGACAAATGCGTTCTCAAGCCCTCGTCTTGCCCCTCATCACTGGAATTGCCACGGCCATCGGCTTGGGCGCGATAGCGGTGTGGTTGACGGATCGGATTGTACGTCGCTTGCAGACCGTGCAGCGGAAGGTTCAGCGGATTGCAGCGGGCGATTATGCACCGATCGAATTGTCGGGGCGGCGCGACGAACTGCACGAGTTGTCATCGAACGTGAATCGCATGGCCGATGAACTGCGATTGATGGAAACTCGCATTCATGCGGCTGAGCGCGAGCGTTTAGTGCACGCTCTGGCTGCGGGGTTGTCGCATGATTTGCGAAACACATTAACTGGCGCACGCTTGGCGATCCAATTGCATGGGAAAGAGTGTACGCACGATACCGAATCGATAGCGGTTGCGATGCGTCAATTACGACTGGCCGAGGATCAGTTGATGCGTTGGTTGCGGCTGGGTGGCGAGTCGACCAAAAGTGAAGGCGGTGCCCAAGCCGATACGCAACCACTCGGGAATATTCTGGATAAAGTCGTTGAACTCATTCGACCAATGCTAGATCATCTCGGTAGTCGGTTTGAGGATACTCGCACACAGGAATTCGAAGCGACCGCGTTCCAGCAAAGTGAATTGCTCACCTCAGCCATCCTCAATCTGCTGTTGAACGCCATTCAAGCGGCTGGGCAGGGTGGTCAGATCAAACTGCTGGCCACCGATGAGACTCCGGGTTGGCTGATGATCGAGATTAGCGACAATGGTCCAGGGCCATCGGCGGAAGTGCAAGCTCGCATGTTCGATCCGCTGGTGACGACGAAGCGTGAGGGAGTTGGGTTGGGCTTGGCGCTTGTAGCCCAGGCTGCCAAGGAACTCGGAGGCGAAATCAACTGGCGGCGCGAAACGAATGAGACTGTGTTTAGTCTTCGGTTGCCCAGCGCAAGTCGCAACATCCAGGTAACGGAATAATCATCCATGCCGCATGTTCTAATTGTCGATGACGAACCCGCAATCTGCTGGGCTTTGAAGAAAATGCTGCAAGCAGAAGGGCATTCGGTTGATGCCGTTTCGTCTGCCGAAGCCGGAATTGAAGCGGCGAAGCTCAAGAAGCCCAATTTAGTTGTGTTGGATGTTCGCTTACCGGGCATGTCAGGTTTGGACGCGATTCCGGAATTCTCGATGATCGCTGAGAGCGTTCCCATTATCTTGATCACGGCCTTTGGGGATCTTTCTACAGCCGTCGAAGCGTATCAAAAGAAGGTAACGGATTATCTTACAAAACCGTTCGACTTAGACCGAGCGGCTGAAGTGATTCGAGCCGCGCTTGCTCCAACGACACGCCAAATCGTTGCGCCCGAGTCGCGATCCAACGAAGCGAGCACGGTGCAGTTCGATCATGTGCTCGTCGGTCATTCGGCAGCCATGCAAGAGGTGTTTAAGAAGATTGCGCTGGCGGCGCAAAGCGATGTGCCGGTCTTGTTAACGGGTGAAAGTGGAACGGGTAAAGAACTAGCCGCCGCAGCGATTCACATTCATAGCTCACGTCGGGAGCAACCCTATATTCCAATTGCGTTGCCAGCTCTGAACCCGAGTCTGATCGAAAGCGAATTGTTTGGACATGTCAAAGGAGCCTTTACGGGAGCGAATGAGCGGCGGGAAGGATTGTTCTCGGTTGCTGCGGGTGGGACCGTTTTGCTGGATGAGATCGGCGACTTGCCGCTGGCGCAACAAGTCAAGCTTTTAAGAGTTCTCGAGCAGGGGCATTTCACCTTGGTGGGTGATGTGCGACCGAAGCAGTGTCAGGCGCGCATCATCGCTGCGACACATCAGGACTTGGTGAACAAAGTCGCATGTGGTGAGTTTCGTCAGGATCTGTATTTTCGTTTGGCGGTATTTGAAATTCGAATGCCCGCGCTGCGTGAACGGGTCGAGGATATACCTGAACTGTGCGCTCATTTGCTTCGCCGACTGCATTATCAGCAACCCGAGGCTGCGCTCGACGCGGAAGCAATGGACGAACTCAAGCAGCGAGATTGGCCCGGCAATGTTCGAGAACTGCGTAACGCTTTGGAGCATGCAGCATTGATGGCACGCGGAGGAGCGATCACCAAACGTCACTTGCCTGCATCGCAACCCGCCTTTATCGGAGCCGCTGAATCCCTTCCGCCGTTGGAAGCACTGGTGCAGAACTGGATACGACACGAACTTCAATCGCCAGCGACTTCTGACGGTCCGCCTATGGAAGGGCTGCTGGATCGATTTCTGGCCGTTGTCGAACCAATATTGTTGCGCGAGGGGTTGGAGGTGACCAAGGGAAATCGGTCCAGTGCCGCTGACCTGCTCGGTATGCACCGGGCCACGCTGCGGGAAAAACTGAAACGCTACGGCATTGGCGAGGATAGTTAGCAGTTGCATTTTGAACTGTGACGCTTGCATTTCGAACTGTCCCCCATGGTCGCATCCGGCAGAATGCGACCCACCGAGTGCATGGGCTGCGAAAGGGGAGACCGGGAGACCGTCTGCCACTGTGGGCGAAGTTGTGCTAAAACATCGACACGCAAGATCGCTGTAAAACCACAAATCTACTTGGAGAAACTCGAATGACGAACGGGCCTTTGAATCGCAAACTTCGGATGGGATTGGTTGGCGGAGGCCAAGGATCATTCATTGGACGCGTGCATTCGATCGCGGCCTGCCTCGACAATCGAGCGACCGTTACTGCCGGTGCGTTGTCGAGTAACGCCGAGCGTGCGAAGGCTTCGGCACCCGACTATGACATCGCTGCCGATCGGGCCTACGGTTCTTACGAAGAGATGTTCGCTAAGGAAAAAGCCCTGCCGGCTGACAAACGCATCGACTTTGTCAGCATCACGACTCCTAACCACACACACTATGAGATCGCCAAAGCGGCCGTCGAAGCGGGCTTTAACGTCGTATGTGATAAACCGATGACCTTCGACTTGGCTCAAGCCGAGCAGTTGGCTGACGTGGTTGATAAATCGGACGTAGTCTTCGCATTAACGCACAACTACACTGGATACCCGCTAGTCCGCCAAGCTCGCCAGATGATTCTCAGTGGTGAATTGGGTGAGATCCAAGCTGTTCGCGCGAACTACATTCAAGGTTGGTTGCGGACAAGATTGGAGGAGTCCGATCAAAAACAAGCGGCTTGGCGGACGGATCCAACCAAGAGCGGTGCGGCGGGATGCTTCGGTGACATCGCCACCCACGCTTACAATCTTGCACGCTATATGACTGGCTTGAAGACCGAAGAGATCTCTTGCCATTTGCGTTCGTTTGAGCCTGGGCGAAAGCTGGATGACTATGGAACTGCGGTGATCAAGTTCGCCAATGGCGGGTTAGGTACAGTCACTGCGTCACAAATCAGCCATGGCCGCGAAAATGATGTCTCGATCGAGATCGATGGCACGAAGGGTGCGATTCAGTGGCGACAAGAAGAACCGAATGTGATGGTGTTCCGTCGCAATGGTCACCCGCACCAGCTGTACACTCGCGATCCCAATGCGCCGTTCATGAACGAAGCGGGACGCAGTGCTTGTCGCTTGCCTAGCGGTCACCCAGAAGCGTTTTTCGAAGCGTTTGCGAACATCTATGCTTCAGCCTTCGATGCCATCGTCGACAAGTCGGCTGGCAAAAAGGTAGAACGTCGAGATACGGTTTATCCAAACGTCCACGACGGCGTTGAAGGCATGCTGTTTATCCAGCAGTGTGTTGAGAGTAGCAAGCAAAATGGGGCTTGGTTGCCGCTTAAGCACGCCAGACAACGGGTTTAGTTTGTCAGGTCTGCGATCCCTTCAGGATCGACTCTCCTTCGAACATTCTTTCCGGTGGTGGCGTTCCGCTTACCACCGGCTATTGTCTTGGATTTCTGCGGAGTGATAGTCACTAATGCTTCGAATGCTTCGGAGTGATAGTCACTAGTGGAACGTCAAGCTTTAATATTAGGGTGGCACGCCCCTGAGGCTCTGCGAAGGGCGTGTCGAATTACGCTGGAACCACGCCCTGCGCAGAGCCTCAGGGGCGTGCCACCCAAACCCGATTAGCACATTAACCGATGTGCGTTAGCACCGGTTTCCGCAATGTGAAAACCGCGGCTAACGCCGTGCGGTTAATAGCACTCGAGTGCGATCAACCCA
>JANRMD010000468.1:0-7905 GCA_033761895.1 Pirellulaceae bacterium
CTTGCTCAGCCGGGGCTGGCGCAGTGCTGGTCGCCGGCATCGGCTCGCATCCGGCAATCATTACGCAGCTAGCGACTGACAATGTAAGATAAAGAAATCGATGCATAACGAATGCTCCTAGAATTGAAGGCAAGAACGGGCAGCGAAGTTATTATCTCAGGTTGCCGAAGAAATGCTACCTCGACGCTGAACCGCAGTTTTGCGAATTGCCTCGAACGACCTCGAATCGGTCCAAGATCTGCTTGCGTTTATCGAATGAATTGTATTCGAGGATCTTCCTGCGGCTGCAATAAACAGGCAGCCGCCACCACGACGGAGACCAAAATGCAACAAGCCCAGTTCTTTGTGGGTTGGGGAACACTCTCATTAATCAACGCGGGACTAGCCCAGTCCAAAGGCCGTAGCGGTCTACTGTGGTGGATAGCTTCGCTGCTGTTGGGACCCGTCGCGACTCTATTGATCGTAATTCTGCCAACCAAACAGACTCGCTACCCAGCGTAAAGACGAAGTTGTGTGACGGTATTCGTGCAATACTATTCAGGACTTGTACTCACGACTGGAACGCGTTAAGCGTTTCGAGAGTATTGACGGCTTCTGGGTTTGTGAGCCGTCGGCGCTAGCCGCGGGTCTCGAAGTTTGGAGCGTGCATGGATTTGGCACGTTCCAAGGCGGGTTGAGCTGGAAGCTATAACTGCTCCTTCGATCACCCGCGGCTAGCGCCGTCGGCTCACTAAAAAAACAGACCGCCAGACTAGCTGCGGGTCTCGAAGTTTGGTCCGTGCAGGGATTTGGCACGTACCAATGCGGGTTGAGCTGGAAGCTATTCTGCATTGGCAGGATTATCGGTGATGAATAACTGCTCCTTCGGTCACCCGCGGCTAGCGCCGTCGGCTCACTAAGAAAACTGACCGCTAGCGCCGTTGGCTCACAAAATCCTTGACGGCTTCCGCTACCAAAACTTCTGGATTCTCAAGCCCTTCGGGAGAGCGCAGTGCTCAATACAAACGTGGCTGCAAACGCACTTGGAACAAGTATCAACATACTATCAAGCGTATTGTAGAATCGAAACAGCCACACTCCCTCTACAAAATGAGAGTAGAGGTAGAGCCTTGTCTCCCAAGTTACATGGCGTTAAACGATCTCACTTAGTAATGCCCAAGCAAAACAAGATCATTGTTAATCAACACTCACTATCGGGCGTCCGCAGTGCGGGCATGCTTGAGCGCTTCGCGAAATACCTGAACCACAATCTGGGCAACGCACCAGATTGCCAGCTTGCACCGCGGTTTGCTTTTGGGCTCGCATGATGAAATAGACCAAGCCAATGACGAATACGACAGGTACAATCATCAGAGCTAAAACGATGACCATGACGAGTAGTTCTGTTATGCCGATACCAAACATTTTTCGACTCGCTATATAATGGGATTCAATCCAACACGTTAAGTGAACTTGCGTGAAGCGATAGTATAGTGATTTGCGCAACAATCGGAGTCGCAAAAAATGGCCAAATCCTTCGCTCCGCGACGTCGCTGGTTAGATGCAATCGCATTGATTCTGTGCATCGGAATGATTTGGGGACTCTCTATGCCAGCGGTTGTAGTAAACCGCGAAGCTGCGAGACGAGCTCAGTGTACCAATAATGTCAAGAACCTTGCGCTTGCAACGGTTAACTTTGAAATTACCCAAAAACAGTATCCAGGTTATCAAGCACTCTTTGGCAATCGTGATGATGGGTCAGCTAAGACCGGATCGTGGGCGGTCGCCTTGTTGCCGCTGCTAGAACAATCGGAGCTTCGCGACACGTGGGACGATCCAACAACCCATGAGTCTTGGCAGGCAGCGGTCCGAGATAAAGATGAACAAAAGCTGCAAGCCTTTTACCCCGCAGTTCAGGTGTTCATTTGCGCTGAAGATCTGTCGCAGAAAGCCAAATTCGGCGCGTTGAGTTACGGCGTTAATGCAGGCTTGCACTTACTGCCAAATGATCCTGCGTTGGGATTGAGTCAATATGCCAATGCTGGCGATGCATCAGAACACTCGAGCATTTCGCAAAGATCTGAAAATGGCGTTTTTGCAAATCGAGCTGGTCCCAATGTAGTCGATCCGCACACTGGGTTGTCAACTCAAGTCTTCGGTTATCATGCCGATCGGATTCAAAGCCAAAACCTTCGCGATGGTCTCTCCCAGACCTTCTTGTTCTCGGAGAACTGCAGCAGCCTTAGTTGGCTGGACTATTCGATCGTCGATGACTCCTCGCGTTCCAAGCTTGGCATTGTCTGGTTGTACGCGGGCGACTCTGCCAGTGAAGGCCGCCCGAAACCGACAGCTGTCACGGCGGATATGCGCATCAACAACGGCAAGAACAAGAGCAAATTGGGACCATTTCGAGCACGTCCATCCGGTTTTCATGCTGGCGGCATTGTGGTCGCGGCCTTCGCCGATGGTTCCACTTCTTCGATCAGCAGTGAGATTGACTACCATATATATCAATCGCTCATGGCACCCCACGATTCTGCCAGTGATATTCCGAATCGGGCCTATGTGCTAAAAGATGAGGACTACCAGCTGTGACATAATTACGGCGAAAACGACCAGGAAATCACCGGAAATCACCGGAAATCACCGAGGAACTTCAATTTGTATAGTCGCTTGATAGCTGTATTGGGCCTGTTGATCGGCGGCACAAGTTGCAGTGCTCCGCTTTATGCCCAGTCACCACGCGAGGTGATTTGGGACCAGCCCATCATGGCTCAGCCGTTCGACAAAGCCGCTTTTCAGTCGATCAAGATTCCAGCGTGGGTCGAAGACACCTTGGGTTGCGGTTATACCCTCTCGACGATGGATACTGAGCATCGCGCTGCAGCGGTGGCTCATGGTGTCACAATCAGCGAAATGGGCTTCGTCGATCCGTTTTACCCTTACTACGACAGCCAATTGCTCAAACGGCGCAGTCCGCATGTACCGCTCGATCGAATCCATAAGGATGTGGCTGAATACCGTCGGCTCGGCGTGAGGATTTTAGGCGTTTATCCTCCGTGTCTGCAGTCTGAGGTTTACGAACTTCATCCGGATTGGCGGCGTATCGCGACGAACACGACCGAGATACCAACCGTGGACTTGAAGATTGCTCCACATGGTGGCATGTTGTGCCTGCTAGGCCCCTATGGCGACTTCTTCATTTCGGTGCTCGAAGAAATCGTGACCAAGTTCCCCGAAGTCGACGCGTTTAGCTTCGATGGACTGCACTATGGTGGCGTCTGCTATTGCCAACATTGCCGCGGCAACTATCGAGCTGAAACGCAGCAAGAAATTCCCAACGCGAACATGGAGTCGCTTGAGTTTCGTCGCTACCAGCATTGGGCCGATCGACGCATGGAAGATCTAGTTCGGCGCATGCAAACGCGGCTGAAGGCGATCAAGCCTGACCTGGCGCTAGTCACTTGGACGACCAACGCGGGTCGATTTGGGCACTTTCTCAGTATCCCCCGCAACATGCCGACACGGATGAACTTGCTGCTGGACGCTCCCGACCAAGAATTCTGGATGGACGAATCCAATCGTGGTGCCACCATTTTACCCGCTGTAACCAATGCCTATATCTGGGCGACAACGAATCATCGCGTTGCGTTTAGCGAACCGTATCTACTCAGTCACGGCAATCCTTATGGCAAGGATAGCTTTCCGCCCCATGAGATCGCGCGCCGTATGTTGCTCGCCGCGACCTGGGGCGCCGCGCCCAGCATCGCAGTCGCTCAGCCAACTGGGCTGCAGCAAGAGCTCTATGCCGTGATGGATCAACTGCAGCAACGTAAGCCTTGGTTAACTCACAAGCGCCCCGAACCCTGGGCCGCTATTCTGCTCAGCGATAACACCCGCAATTTCTACGGTCGCGATGCAGGCCAGGTCGAGCAGCGTTACATGGCCAATGTGTTTGGAACCTTTCGCGCCTGCGTTGAAGCTCATTTGCCCGTCAACATCATTAACGATTGGAATCTCAACCAAGAAGACCTTTCCAAGTATAGCGTCGTGGTTCTACCGAATGCCGCCTGTCTGGATGATTCACAAATCGCGGCGCTTCGCGAATATGTCGCCAAGGGTGGTGGAATCGTCTCCAGCCTCGATGTTTCGCTGTGCGATGAGTACGGAAGCGCCAGGTCGCAACTCGCTTTACAAGACGTGCTTGGCGTTCAGCTGGCCGGGGCAATGCCCAACGCTAGCCCAGAGCCCAACGCTAGCCCAGAGCCCAAGGCCATCGATGTGAACTTCGCCCTTTCCATCGGTCCTGATTACTGGGAAAAACGGAAGAATGTGTTCGAAGTGCAAATTGCTGAAGGATCACCGATCTACGGGCCGCTTATGAGAACTTACGTCGGTCGCGAGTTGGTGACGATGAAAGGCCCATCGGTTTTGGCTGTACCGCTACCGTCGAGTAACTCAGAGATCTGGGCAACGCATCGAACCAAAGGGGACACATCGGCTTTGGCTCATCCCGCCATTGTGGCAAACCAATTTGGCAATGGGCGCTCGGTCTACTTCGCATCGGGCTTCGACGCAGCCTACTACTTGTACTCGTATCCCTATCAGCGTTTGGCGATCGCCGATGCGATCCGTTGGGCCGCTTCGAAAACGCCGCCGATTCGCGTGGAGGCTCCGATGTGTGTGCACACGACTTTGATGCGCCAACGCCAAGGCGCAAACGAGCGGCTGGTGATGCACTTGTTCAACGACGTGAACACAACTGCCTTTCATGCTTTGCCCAATGAGGATGTGCCTCTGCGCGAAGAGACGCTACCGATCCTGGACATTCGGGTCACATTTGATTCGCGATATCGCGTTACGGAAGTAACACAACAACCCGAGGGCATCAAGCTAGCGATTAAACCGACGGAACAGGGCTTCGAAGTCGTTGTTCCAAGGCTCGAAGTGCATTCGATGTTGGTTGTAGAATCGGTAAGCCTCACTCGTCTACCTTGAAAGAAATGCTGGATTAAATCAACAAGCCGTCAAGCATTTCGAGTAATCTCGTAGCGGAATGCGTCAAGCATTTCGAGAGTATACGTTGCCCTCGAAAGCCTAGACGGCCCAGGCGGCCTCCGTTATCCGGTATTTGTGTTTGCATAAGCGGCGGGTTCAGCGGACGAGACGTCCGCGCTCCAAAAAAACAGTCCAACGGGCTGGGACCTCGATACGCACTGTGAAGAAGACAGTTGCTTTGAAAGTCCATACTGCTTCCGGTACCTCCAGTGACTTTACTTGGACTGCCACGGCCATTTCCCTCGCTTCTTAATTATCTCGGCGATGTGCAGCGGATGAAACTGAAGTTCATCGCCATACGTTGCGGCTGAGTGAACAGGTTCGTTGTCAATGACTCCACTGAAGTAACCACAGTCGTCATCGACATTGGTGATCGTAACCCACATCCGCTCAGTCTCGTTGTCTTTGCGTGGCGCATCTTCGTTTGCAAAGCGGAAAAGCAATTTGACACTGTCGCCAACTTTGCAATTTCCGCGTCTCCGTTGGGACGGTGGCGATAGATCATCTCGATGCTTGGCAAGCTCGACAACGTCCTCCAGATAGTAGCCGTTCTCGTCAAAGCAGGGAAAAGGGTGGTGCCTGCTGCGTTTCCACTTGTGCTTGGGTGACTTTCGTTCCGCCATCCAACCAAAAGGGAGATCCTGCAATTCCTCAATCGAATCATCGATTTCAACGATGCATGAAAGGCATACAAGTTTAGGTTTCACCTGATCGGGATCTTGATCGCCATGAAATTGCCAGTCGCCATCGAAGTCATGATAGACACGTGTAATCGGCGAGCCCTTCAGCACAAAGTTGCTCGTAAAGCAGGCGGTATCCGGGGAATCGGCAAATTTCCAAGGCTCGTCAATCAACAACGACTTGGGCAAGCCAGTTTTCTCAACCGATTGTTCGTATAACAGCGGCTGAGACTTGCGACTGCGTTTGCTGCAATGCTCGTCCCAGGGGAAATAGCCGCGACGATCGGGCCAAAAGCACTGCAACACAGGATACTCTTGGTAGTGGTAATACCAACTGGCTGAGCGGAGCAATGGCTCTCGCCATGGCACATGAACTTCGCGCAGTAAACACGGACGGTCGGGACTGATACCTTCTGTTTTGGATCCATCCGTAAACTCTTTACCTGCTCGCAGCAGATCGGCGTAACGAGAGATCATCTCATACAAGGTTGCGACCTCGTGTCCAAAAATGATCAGCTCTGGCTGACCGTATTTCGCATAGAGTCCAACGCTGTAAGCCCAGTCGGGCGACGCACCCTCACCTGGAATCCCATTGGCATGCCAGCCATACTTTTGAATGTTTTTAAGGATCTTGCGCTCAAAGCGATTCAGGTCCTTGTCGGTAATGTTGCGAGTGAGGATCGACATAGGAAAATCCAATTGCTATCCACAGACAATGAGATACAGAGGTTGATGATCGCGGGATGCGGTGTCCGGTATTCGCAGCTCAATTTCGAGGCTGCTTTTGGTAGATCGATTCGGGCGGTCCTAATTCTCGATGAACTTTAATCGCGGCTCTCATTACCGTCATAGTTAACTCGTTATCAATCGTCATGTGTACTCGCTAAAAATTCTGATTGTATTCTCAGTGTCTCAGTGGTGAAGCGATGGTACGATTGGACTGTTTCAGTTATCTTCAACAAGTCGTATATACCCATAAGGATTGAAGAAAAAGTCGTCTTCGGCATAGCGTTGGCAATCGTCAAGTTCAATGATGCGTCGCGGTCCACTATCGCTCAGTCGAAATCCTTCACCTTCTCGCAATGCCCGCTTGGGCTTATCCGCGACCAGATACAATCCCATGAGGTCAATCCACTTCACGGCATCGGGAACTTCGAGGTCATCGTCTACTTCGACATCAGGAAGTCCAAGGAGATGCATGCCAACGGAGTACAGCGAATTCGTATCTTCGTCATGTATAGCCCGCTGTACCCAAGCCCAATACAACGCAGTCGACGCAGAATGCGCGTCGCCATCCTTGATCGCCTGGCGGTACTGACTCGCCAGATCAAGCCAGCGATCTCGACCATGAGCCAACCCAGCGCTCTCACTCTTGGCCGCAACACCACCTGCCTTGAGCAACTCAGCAACCAATAACAGAGTTGTCGCCGAAATCGACTCCGCCTTTGCTTTCGGCATTGGCGGGGACAGGATGTACGCGACTGCCGAATGCGAATCGATCTTTCGCCACTCGGAACCCTTAATCGTAGGGTTATTGCGGTCCAGCGATGCCTTGAAAGCATCCTTCATGCGTTCGTCAGGCTCGAGCTGCGAATACTCAAGGTCCAGCCTAAATGCAGGACCTACGCTGTCTACGATCGACTGTACCGATGACAAGTCATCCCACTGGCCGAGCACACAGATTACATGTCTAGGTTGAATAGTCATGGTTTGGATTCGAATCCAGCTTTAATCGAGGTATTCATTAAGTGTCCATATCCACATCGTCCCAGTTGTCGCTACTTCCGATCCATGAGAACGCGTAATGACGTTCGTAGAGCACGTCGAAGATCATATCCTCGGGCATCGAATTCGCACGAATTGCCTGCCGCGCGTAACAGAGCAAGTTATAAGTGCGATCTTCTTCCGCAAGTATTGAACCAGGTGGCCGCAGTCGCGCGCATGCAACAAATTCCTCGATAGAATCCCCTAATCCAGGCATGATCTCATCGACCAGCTTCCGAGTATCGCAAGTCTGCGTCGGTAAACCCAATGAACGAACGCGGCCGATCGACCACAGCAACGCCCATTGAGACTCTTGCCTCCAGCGGGCGGCATGGATTTGTTTCTTGGTTGGTGGGGCAGGCATTCGTGCCGGCCTCCAGACGCCTCACGAGGCAGGCACGAATGCCTGCCCCACCGAGAGCAA
>JANRMD010000469.1:0-51136 GCA_033761895.1 Pirellulaceae bacterium
GTGCCTGGACTAGAGCCACTGCCCCCTCCGCCACTTGAATTGCTCGAACCGCCAGCCCATTCGTCACCGAGGTCGCTTGCGTCGTCACTGAACTCAAGGGCTTCGCTGGCCGGTCCGCCTTGGGTGATGTATTGACGGTACTTGGCGGGCATTGCCATCACCAACGCGGCTTGACGTTCACGCGCTAGGACTAACGCTTGTTCGATTTCCGGAACAATGCCCGGTTCGCTTTCGGGGTAAGTCAATTCGAGGGCTTCGTCGATCAATTCGTAACCAAACTGATCATCCCAGCCCGACATTGCTTGACGGGCCATGGCGTAGGTTCGCACGCCTGAGGGCCGAACAATCAACAGAGGATATGCGGTGCTGGTGAGCGCACCGTTGGCAGGTGCGAAACGCGAGCGGACGGCGCGAATGGCGGCGTCGAGAGGATTGCCGGGACCATAGGGAGGCCGCAAATCGGCTAAGCCAATCAACACACCTTCCGGTTGAATCGTGACACCTTTACTGGTGCATTCAAGATAAATCGGGCGACGGTGAGTTCCGTTGGTTCCTTGATAGGGGATGATGGCAAAGATGGGCTTGTTGCCCGCAGGTTTCTCGAGCTTCTTTTTCAGATCAATGTTGGCATCCGTCAGTTGTTTTTCAAGCTGCGAGATTTTGCGTTCGGTTTCGGCTTCTGCAGTTTTGTCTTGAGTTTGCTTTTGTCCAAGCAGAACGGCAGTACGCTGGATGCCTTCGAGCTCTTCCATCAGTTCCTTGATGTGCTTCTCAAGATGTTGAAGCGTTAGTCGTTTGCGTTCAAGTTCCAAACGACGCTCATCAAGTTGCTCTTCAAAGCTGTTTCGAAGCAGCTCTAAATTGCTCTCTGCATCCTCGATTTCCGTTTTCTTGTCAGCCGCCATTTGCTTGGCAGTTGCTTGGGCTTGATTGACGATCAGCATTAGCAACAGCACGAGCGCACCCATCGTGCTTAGCAAAACGGCTAAGAACGGGAACAGCGACTGGACAAAGTTATCGCGTTGTTTGCGTCGGCGTTTCATGCCGATTTCCTCTGTTGGGCTTTCTCGGTATCACTATCCTCAGCCGAGGCGAGGGTGTCAGCTGCGTCAGGCTTGCGAACCACCCGCGGTCGGACCGGTGCCCCGCGAATGATGCCAGCTCGTTCCAGGCTGGTGGCGAGCACGGCGACGGCTTCGCCCACGCATTGCGAAGCATCTTCAAGGCGGTGGATGTTCTCGAGCCGTCCGACGCTTTCGAGAATGGTTTCTTCGAGCTTACGGAGGTCCGTTGTGGCTGAGACGAGCTGCTGAATTGAATCGGTTTGACGAATCAGCTCTTTCTGCTGGGAACTCATCGCGCGGGCTTGATCGCTGAGCGTGGTTTGCCATTGCTGCCAGCGGGTATCGATTTGTCTTGAGCCTTCGTCTTGGATTTTTTCGAGCCGACTGGCGTGGTTCTTCAACGCTTCGGTGATGGTTTCGGTGAGGTTGGAGGCAATGCACTCGGAGGCGGCTTGGGTCCATGTGGACCACTGTCGCTGGCTTTCAGCGATGGAGCGTGACCAAATGGTCGCTTGTTGCTCAACGATTTCGTGGATGGTTGCGACCAGATCCGCTGACATCTGCTTGACCGGCGCGAGCAGGTTTTCTTCCGCGTCATGCGGATCGGCGGCCAGATATTCAATCAGCGTGTCTTGCACGCCCATGTCGATTTGTTCCAGAAGATCGCGTTCGGTCCGGAAGACGATCAATTGCACAAGCATCGTCGCAAGCATAAGAACCAAAGCAAGCGCGGTCGTATCGAGTGCGGACTGCGGCTTGAGAGTTGCCAAAGTTGCCAGAGGTCTGGAAGCGTTCTTGGTAAGATTTAAAGTGGCCTCGTTGCTGGCCGGCGACAGCGCTAATGACTTGGTTGCTGATTGGTTCGATGGCTGGGTTGCTGACGGAGTTGCAACGAGTGCAGCCGACGCAGCCACGGTTTGGATCGGTGCCAACTGGGGCGCTGGCTGTCCTGGGATTCGTTCAAGTTCCCCAAGGCTGATGGCGGTGCCCAAGATTCCAAGGATGGGCATGGCGCAAACAACCGTCTTAACGAAGCTGTAGCTTTCCCGTTGCCGCTGTGAGTCCGTTTGGGAGATCAATTCCAGGTCTTGTTCGAGCGAGTCGCGACGTCCGCGTTTTAGCTGAAGAGTGAGTATGCGATTGAGTCGCACGCCAAACCAGCTGTATTGCCATGCGACGGGCAGAGACAACCAACTGGCTTCCAACCAACGCGGTCGTTCGGCAGGCAAGACATCGCGGCCATCATGAATAAGACTGTTTAATGCACCGACGGTGGCTGATGTAAGTCGCTGCTGAGTGACAGCCATCCATAGCTTGGTTGCCAAAAATACGATTGCGATGCACAACAGAGTTATCGAGGCACCAGCTGTCCAGTGACTGAAGCAGAATCTCCGTAGCAACGGGTTGTTCAGGGACTCGGTTAACATCAGCGCGTACACGCCGCCAGCGAGCAAGACACCCATTGCGATGCTTGATGTTAAAGGTTGCGAAAAACTGCTGCGATACGTTGTGCGAGTTGAGCTCACGATGCACCACTTCCTTGTAGTGATCTGTTTTCGAATCAGTACGGCCCAGCAGTCCGACTTGTGAGACCGACTTGAATAGACCGATAGGTTGCGCGGATTGTGCCTAGGTCGGGCGTTCGCGTAAAGGCGAATTTTCGAAGTTGGTGCTTGATAGCAAAGCACTGATCTTGCGATGACAACGCACGGTCCGCTATAGCAGTAGCTGGTTTTGTGAGGAAACTGGAAATTCGCTTGTAACCGATCACTTAAGAAACCAGCAACAAGGCAGATGACTATGCAGACTCATCGACTGAGCAAAACAGCGCTGGCGATTATGATTGTCGTAGCGGGCTGGGTCAGCCTGTGGGGCCAGACGTCGGGTGCGCCTAGTGGTAACATCCCGGGCAATATGCCGCAGAGCAATGAGCGGCTGGAAGTGATTTCGTCGCTGCTCCCCAGCGGAGTTCAGCAGATTGTAGTGGTGGATTCGCAAAATCGTTCGATGGCCATCTACCACATTGATCCTACCCAAGGAAAACTCGTTTTGCGGAGCGTTCGCAATTTGACTTGGGATTTGTCGATGGAGCAATTCAATGGCCAAGCTCCGCTGCCCAGCGATCTACGGCAAGCCCGCCCTTAAGCAGGCTGGAGGCCTGGACCTGCGACTTGGACCTGCGACTTGGACCTGCGACTTGGACTCCGACTGGAAATTTGAAATTTGAAATTTCAAATCAGAATCACTCGCCTCTTGCCTCGCCTCCACCCTCAAGCCTGCTCTACCCATTGGGTGGGGTTGTGTCAATTAGTTGGACTTTGGCTGGGCTCGAGCTGGAATAATCTGCGCCTAGATTGCTGATAAGGAAGATTTTACGCCTGCGGGAGTTTCGTTTTCGCGAGGCGTTTGGTTACTATAGAGAGTAGCTGTGGAGGGCAGTTCGTCGGCGGGTAGAGGCTCTATTGCGACGAAAATGGGCGCTTTCATGGCTGACTTTTCCCGGTTTTGCACTATTCTAGTTGCTTGAGTTTACGGACGACGACTTCGCGATGGATTGCGGTGTGACTATTCGCTTCAGGTTTTAGGAGTCCGACAAAAGATGTCAGCCCAATTCATTACGCTGGAAGAAGCCGCTAAAAAACTTGGCGTTCATACCGACGAATTGGTCGAAATGCGTTCTCGAGGCGACATTTTTGGTTACCGCGACGGTGCCAGCTGGAAATTCAAACCTGAAGAAATCGAGCGTGTAGCCGCTGAAATGATGGGCGGTGCGATGGACGAAGATCCAGCTGGGTCTTCGATCTTGATTTCCGAACAAGACCTGGGGCCGACCGGCAGCAAGCTCGGCAGCACCATCGGTAGTGATATCAACCTTGGCGCAGACCCATCGGACGCGGACAGCGACGTAGAACTCGTGGCCGACCCAAGCAGTGGCAGCGATGTCCGTTTGGTGGCTGGCAAAGGATCCGATGAACCTCGTTTGGCGGTCAGCGATGATGACGACGATGAGTTGTCGTTGGACAGCGACGAAGATGATTTGTTATCAAGTACATCGGGAGTCTCGGGTTTAGGGAGCGACATTAAGTTCGGTACCAGCGCAGAAAGCGCGATCAAGTTGGGTTCTGGTACTGGCGCAGGCAGTGATATTCCTTTGACGGGCTCGGACGCATTTGATTTGGATCTCGGCCCCGAAGGCTCGGATGTCCTCAGCGGCTTGAGCGGTAAGGGAAGCGCGATAATCAAGGGCGACTCAGATCCTTCGATTGACGCCATGGATTTGGAATTGTCCGACGACAACGACGACTTGGTTCTCGGTGGCGGCAGCGATTTAGCTTTAGGTAACGACAGCGGCATCAATCTGATGAGCCCTGCGGACAGCGGAATTTCGCTGGAAGACGAGCCTCTCGATTTGGCCGCGAGCGGTATTTCAGGTTTGGATTTAGCTTCAGAGGGTTCGGATGCCGCTTCGGGCGTTGGCTCGGGGTTGGGTTCGGCCGTCAATTTCCAACAGGACGAAGAATTTCAGTTGTCCGCCTCCGGCAGCATCGAAGCTGACGAAGACTCTGGATCACAGGTTATTGAGCTGGAAGATTCCTCCGAATTTGGCGATGCAGCGGTGGCTCTCCCTGCAGCCGACGGCTTTGATGCCTTTGGAAGCGCCGAAGGCGATGGAATTGACATGGGCGGAGCTTTGGGGGCAACTGCGGCGGCGGGCGCGGCTGTTTCTATGGGAGCACCTGAAGTTCCCTACAGCCTTGTGCAAGTCATGTGTTTGCTGGGCATTCTTCTGCTGATGTGCATGTCGGGCATTATGGTGACCGACGTTGTGCGCAACATGTGGGCTTGGAGTGATACGAGCGCACTGACCAGCGGCTTTACGGAAGCCGTGTTGAGTGCTGTTGGCCAGAACAAATAGGGTTCCAGTAGCCTAGGCATCCTGCCTGGGTTGGATTCCTGTTTGGGTTGAATTGTCCAGTTCGTTCTTGCAGCAGTCATGCAACCCAGGCAGGATGCCCAGGCTACTTAGCAGAATTCGTAACCCAGGCAGGATGCCTAGGCTACGGTTTTCCTCTTCCCTCAGGACGCAAATCTTGATAGCGTCCCTAATCGCGTACATGCTCGTCGCGTTCAAGTGATTGCGTAACCACAAGAAAGGAGTCTTGGGTGACAAAATTCAACTACTCATCCAATACGCTTCTGAACTGTGGCTCAGGCTGGCTTCTTGGCTTTGCGCTAGTCGCAATCACGAGCGGTTGTGGTTCGAACAATCAACGGCTTACACAGCTGCAAAACGAAAACGATCGGTTGCTGAACGAGTACCGGGCTCAGCGTGATCAAGTTGCCCAGCTAAATGAGAAACTCGCCTTAGCTCAGAATCGATTGGCCGAAAGCGAAAAACTCTTGGCTCGGCAGTCGCCGTCGCCTTCCACGCGTCTGTCGCGGTTGAATGACCCCACGAGTCTGCCGACGACGCCAACGTTTGGTTCTGCTAATCGTGGTACAGCGACTGGATCCGCATCAGGTGCGGGCGCTGGGGGACTGGGGAGCATGACCTCAGCTAACAGGCCTAGTAGCAAACCGAATGGCGGTGCTCCTGAAGCGAACGCACCAGCGAACTCAGCGGCACCGGCAAACTCACCGGCAAACGGTTCATCGGCCGCGGATCTTTACTGGCGGCCCATGCGTCGAGAATCGCCATAAAATCCACGCTGTGTCAGTCTGTCGCAGTGGTTTTCATAACCCGAAGCGTGAGCGAGGGACCAGTCTGCATCGGTCGACGCCCTAACTCGATCCCTCGCTTACGCTTCGGGTTGCGAAAGGCTCAAACATGCAGGCGTTCGGGATAATGCAAAATCGTCGCCATGGCTCGTTTTTTCAGTAGACAATCGCAGTTTACAATCGCTACTATCGAGACAATGCGAACTGGATCGCATCCCGCCTTAGATACACCTTGATTCATGCAAAGATTGCGTTTACCCCCGCCTTAGCCCACCATAGACTAGTAAAACTGTTGTTTTGTCGACAAATCGCGCGCCGTATCCAATTTGGCACGTGAGTATAGAATTACAGTGCACGAGTCCGTGTTGCTCTGCAACTCGGAGAAATCCGTATTCCCGCGCGCTATAACTAGTGATAGTGAGGCTTGTGCACGGATTTGAATTCCGACGAATATCGGTCAGCTAGGCTGATAGCAGGACGGCAATGGCCGATTCGGTTCCTTTAGACAGCTTGGAAGTTCCTATGGTCGGTTGGTCAATGAACGCTTTTGAAGCGAATTCAATAAAAAAATCACATGGAAATTCACTGGGAAATTTCCTTGGGCATTGTCTGCGAAATGCGGGACTGTTGCTGGGCCTGTTTGCGGTCGGCTGCTCCGAAGATATGGCGATCCGCCAGTACACCGTTGACAAAAGCGAAGCCAATCGAGCGTCTTCAGGACCAACCCCTGCTTTAACTGAACAGCAGATGTTGGCTGCGATTGTTCCAAATCGCCAGAGCACTTGGTTTATCAAATTGACCGGTACACCGGCTGATGTGGCGGCGACGGAAGCTCAGTTCCGGGAGATTGTGAACTCCATCAAGTTTGCGGAGTCGGGAGATCCAAGTTGGAAACTCGCCAATGGATGGACGGAGCAGCGCGTTGGGGGCATGACGTTTGCCAAACTAAAAGATGAACAGCGCGGCTTGAGCGCCACAGTCACTCAGTTGGCCAGTCCGCAGGAGGCCGATGGGACTGCCTGGCAAGATTGGGTAAAAGTGAACGTCAATCGCTGGCGCGGGCAATTGGCACTGGCTGAGCAAGAATGGGATGCCATGAAAGCGGAACTTGAGGAGTTACCACCGCTGAATCAAGGTGAAGCCCGAGCTTACTACGTGAGCTTGGTGGGTAAAGGTAGTGGCAAGATGGGCGGTCCTTTCTCGGGTGGACCTATGTCAGGTGGGCCATTCTCGGGGTCGACGAACGCACCCGCGATGCCGCCTACAGCGACAGGCAATCAAGCGCCTGAGTTAACTTATGCGGTACCGCCCGGTTGGGAGCAAGCACCCGCAAGCGGCATGCGTTTAGCAACGTTCAAAGTCTCGGGAGATGGTCTTCAAGCCGAAGTGACGGTGATCTCGGCTGGTGGTGATGATCGATCGAACGTCGCCAGATGGCAGCGCCAGCTGACGCCCGACGCGAGCGAAGAAGCGATTGACGCTCTCATGAAGGAAGCGGAACGTGTTGAGGTCAACGGTCTGCCAGTGGATCTGTATTCCATCAAGGGTAAAGAAGGTCCAGAGCAGGGCGCGTTCTTAGCCGCCATCGTTCCGTGGCAACCTTCCTCAAAATTGTTTGTTAAGTTCACTGGACCCGCGAAGTTGGCTGATCAACAGCGCGAATCGTTCACAATGTTTGTCAAATCACTAAAGTGGTAACGAGCTCAGGTGACTGAGATTCGAACTATAAACGCAATACAGAGGCTGAATTATGTCTGCTGGTACATGGTCGAATGAGTCGGCGATCGGGGCAAAGTCACATGCTAAGGGGGATGTCTCCCCAGCCTATGTTGTCCTTCGCGCACTGGGATCACTCAAGATTACGGTGACGATGTTCGGACTGGGCATTTTGTTGCTGTTCTTTGGGACGCTCGCTCAGGATCAGCAGAATCTCGCCGAAGTCAAACGACTGTACTTCAACGCTTGGTTGGCAGTCATTCCGCTGGACGTGCTCCTGCCTATTACCATTTTCCCGCACACGAGCCCGTTCCCTGGCAATTTTCCGTTTCCGGGCGGTGCGACGATCGGGCTGATCATGTTGGTTAATCTAATCGCGGCCAAAGCAACTCGCTTTTCCGTTCACGCCAAGGGAACGAAACTGGCAAGTGGAATCGTTGTCAGCTTGATCGGTGCTGCCATCATTACAGTTGTGATTATCGGCGGACACGCGGCTGATGGTCTGCAAGGTGCGCCTCCAATCTCCTATGACTCGCTGTGGAGCGTTTTGCGGGCCGGCTTTGCTCTCGCCACAATTGTACTAGTCGCATACGCAATCCAAGCTCGAAAGATGCCCAAGCTAACTCGCATATTGTCGTGGGTTGGAGTCACGATCCTACTTTCACTGACACTGGTGATGATTTTTGGCGGCAGCAGCGCACGGTTGAACGACCCTGGCATGCGCATCGTCTGGCAACTCCTTCAGGCGGGTATTGCGTCGGCAGTTTGCCTTGTCGGTTTAATCATGGTGTTTGGTGTTCGCGGCGGTAACGTACTGATCCACGCAGGTATCGGTTTGATGATGGTGGGCCAGTTCGTGTTCGGTGACCGTCAAGTCGAACAGCGATTGAGTGTGGCTGAAGGTGAATCGACCAGTCTGGTGTTTCAACAGGACGCCGTTGAGCTAGCGATCATCGACACCAGCGATCCAGAGAAAGATGCAGTGACTGCGATACCTGAGGCTCGACTGCGTCGCGCGGTGCGTTACAACGAAACCATTGCTGCAGACGAGTTACCCTTCAAACTCAAAATTGTCGAGTGGATGACCAACAGTACGCTGGTGAAGCTCAGCAGCGGCGTTGAGAATCCGGCCACGATGGGTGAACTAGGCATGCAGGCTAAGGCCGAGCCGAGTGAGCCGCAGGGTGGTGCGATGCAGGGCACCAACATCGCGTCCGCTTATGTTCAGATCTTCCCGAAATCCGGTGGTGAAGCAATCGGCACCGTCTTGCTCACTCAGCACTTCAACGATCAAGCTCAACTGTTTATCGGCGTTGGCGGTGATCGCAATGAAAAGGTCACTGTCGATGGTAAGGAATATGAGTTGGCACTTCGTTTCCGTCGCGAGTACAAGCCTTACAAAGTGACCCTGAAAGATGTTGAGCGAGTTGACTACAGCGGCACCGAAACGCCTCGGGATTATTCGTCGACCATTTTGATTACGGACAAGAAGAGTGGCGATTCGCAGGAAGGCCGTACTTGGATGAACAATCCGATACGGTACCGCGGTGAGACGTTTTATCAAAGCCAATATCAAAAGGCTCGTACGCCGGAAGGTGGTGTGACTGAGATCACCGGCTTGCAGGTCGTCGAGAATGCAGGTTGGGTGATTCCATATGTGACTTGTATGATGGTGTTGGTCGGTATGCTCGCACACTTTGGCGGTACGTTCCATAAGTTTGCGAGCCGCTACGATCGTGGGGCCATTCCTACGGGTCGGATCAAAGACGCAGCAGGCATCTTGCCAGCTGTTTTCGGGATTGGAATCGTTGCCATGTGTGCCACCTACTATGCGATGCCAAAACGAGTCTCGCGAAGTGATACTGACTGGACCGCTATCGCTCAAATACCAGTGCAGCATGAGGGACGCATCAAGCCGCTCGATACCGTGGCCAAAAACGTGCTGCAAGTCATCAGCGAACCGGTGTTCAACAGCATCCCTTATGTTAAAGATGCTGACAAAGTTAAACGCAGTCCAACCGAGTGGCTCATGGGAGTTATGGCTGACCAAGAATGGACTGAGAAGGCACCTGTGTTCCGAATCTACTCGGAAGAAGTGCAGACGGTTTTCGGTTTGGAGCCAAGCAGTGATTCTCGGTACGCCTATTCCGAGTTACTGCCGAACATGGAGAAGTTCCGCGCCAAGATTGCAGAACTGCGGAATAAGAATTCCGACGAACTGACACAGGTTGAGCAGAAGTTTGCGAGCCTGAATCAAAAATTGAACCTGTACAATTTACTGACCGTTGCCTACCGCATGCCGCGACTACCAGACCCATCGAAGGCTGGCGAGAGCGAAGAGGGACGGCGCGCGTTCTCCGACCAGTTGATGCAAATGCTTGATGTGGTCCAGCAGATCGAAGCAGGCTCGCCTCCAGCGATCATTCCTCCGGATGGGACACCAGACCCAGCCAAGCCAGAAAACGACAAGTGGCAGGCATATGCGCCAGCCATCTTTGCAACTTATGTCCAAAACCTGATGTCGACTAAGCGAATCGATCCGAATCCGGCTCTGCGATCGTTCACGGATGTGCTAGATGCTGTGCGTGAAGGCAAGTCCCCGGAGATTAACAAATCGGTTAGCAAGTACATCGCCACGATCAGCGAATTGCCGGTTGCAGCCGAAAAGATGGGCAAGGCGAAAACGGAAAGTTGGTTCAACAAGTTCGCTCCGACAGCCCAAGCGGTTTTCCTATACTTGTTTGCAATCGTACTGGCATTCGCAACCTTCATGACCGGTTCAAGCACGTTGCGACGCGGCACTTTCTGGTTGTTGGTAGCGACGTTTGTGATTCACTCGATTGCGATCATCTCTCGAATCTACATATCGGGACGACCGCCAGTCATTAATCTGTATTCGTCCGCCGTGTTCATCGGCTGGGCAACGGCGCTGTTGGGCCTGATCCTGGAATTGATTTATCCGATTGGCGTATGCAACTTGGCGGTTGCCTTGACCGGCGTCATCACGCTAAGCGTTGCCAAGAGTCTGGACAACAACGATACGATGCACGTGCTCCAAGCCGTTTTGGACACACAGTTCTGGTTGTCAACGCACGTGGTGACGATCACTTACGGTTATGCGGCAACATATCTGGCGGGGATATTGGGAATCATAGCCCTTGTGCATCGCATGTCCGTCGGCATGAAGTCTTCCGTGGGCCTTGGAAGTGACGATAAACGCTTCCAAGACATTCTCTATAGGATGACCTATGGCGTCGTCTGCTTCGGATTGTTCCTGAGTTTCATCGGTACGGTGCTAGGCGGTTTGTGGGCCGACGATAGCTGGGGACGCTTCTGGGGGTGGGACCCGAAAGAAAACGGAGCGCTGATGATTGTGCTCTGGAATGCGATTGTGATCCACTCAAGATGGGATAAGCAAGTCGGTCAGCGTGGATTCGCAATTTTGGCAGTGGTTGGCAATATCATCACCACCTGGTCATGGTTTGGAGTCAATCAGTTGGGTGTTGGTTTGCATAGCTACGGCAATAACAGCAGCGTGTTGATTACGCTTGCGATTGCTGTTGGCGCGCACATCGCATTCATTATCTTTAGCTTCATTGCGACGCAGTCCGATAAGCAACTGGGCACAGAGTGAAATACGAGGCTGTCCCCGTCGGGAACAAGAGTTTAATAGGGCTAGCTGACCCTATCGAAAACAATCGATATCAAGTAACTTAGGCTCGCCTAAGACGGCTGTCCTGTTTTACTCTTTGTCTAGCAAGCGAATGTAACTTTGAGCACTGCTTCCGCCAGTTCTTCGACGGAACATCGAGCGCGCGATCAATGGATCGGTCGATCACAGATCGCGCTTGCGGCCGTATTGTGGAGCACTGCGGGTTTTTTTGCGAAAGCCCCGTGGTTCGATGCTTGGCCAGAAGAATCGCGAGGATTGCTGCTTGGATTCTGGCGTGCGCTGTTTGCGATTCCAATTCTGGTTCCACTGATTCGCAAGCCATCATGGAATTGGCTGATGCTACCGATGATGGTTTGTTTTGCCGTCATGGTCTGGTCGTACATGTCGGCAGCCGTCCACGGGCCAGTAGCCAATGCCATCTGGTTGCAATACTTGTGTCCCGTGTGGGTGATGCTGGTCAGCGTGCTGATTTTTGGTGAACGCGTCAGTGGACCGGACCTGCGGATGTTCTTCTTTTGCGTCGGCGGCGTTGGGCTGATCCTGGTCTGCGAAATGCTCAAAGGGAGCGGACTGTATGCGACCGCGATGGGCATACTCTCAGGTATGTGCTTTGCGGGTGTCGTACTGCTCATGCGGAATATCAAGAACGCAGATCCTGTATGGCTGATCGCGCTTAATCACTCTGCGACCGTCATGATCCTGGCACCTTGGGTTTGGCAAGACTATCCGCCGATTCCAACTAGTGGCTATTGGGCGTTAGGATTTTTTGGCGTGTTTCAAATGTCGCTACCGTACATTCTTTTTGCGCGTGGCATTCGCAGCACCTCCAGCCCCGAAGCGTCCGTGTTAACGTTGCTCGAGCCGATTCTGGTTCCAGTGTGGGTTTATATCGCTTGGCACCATCATGCAACGTATGAACATCCGCCGTGGTGGACATGGTGCGGAGGCGGGCTGATCACGGTTGGACTGGCCAGTCGCTATGTACCGGCATTGATTCAGGCGTGGCGCATGGAGAAGATCGCCGACACCAAATCTGCTGAATCATGATCGTCACGCCAGCGGTTGGGCGACGACATTTTGAGGTGTGCCCCAAGCGGCAAAAATGCTCTCGCAGGCTCTCCAACCGCTAAGAATGGCGCTTTCCATGGTGGCTGGCCAACCCGTTTGAATCCAGTCTCCGGCCAAATAAACATTGGTGCCGGGGATTTCGGTCTGCGGTCGCAAATCACTGCTGTTGATACCTACCGAAAACACGGCTTGCGGATCGGTCACGACCTGCATCCGCAACATCTGTGCTTCGCGAACTTTGGGAAAGACTGCGGCTAAATCCTGCTGCACCAGTCGCATCAACTCCGCGGAGTCTCCGCGCGGCAGGTGGCGAGAAGCGCTGACGACGATCTGGTAGTAGTGCTCGTTAGTACCAGGCCTCGCAGCCTCGGAGTTGTCATGTTTTGGAAAGACCCATTGGCACAGGCGGCCAACGATGGCTGCGTGCGGCGTATCTAGCCACGAGCGATCCCACCAAGTGTGAATGCCTGAGATCGGGGATGCGGCGATCTGCCCCGCTTCGTGGCCTATATTCAGCAGTGGAGCGTAACCCGTTGATTCGACCAAGCTACGCATTCGAAACCAAGGAACTGCCAAGACGACTGCGTCTGCAGTGACCGTCCCAAGGTTGTCTGATTCAACGGAGAAACGAGATTCAGAGGATTGAACAAGGCGTTGCACCCGAGTTTGCAAGCGGACGTCCACTCCATGCTCACGCAGCCTTTGTTCGGCTTGCGTACCGAATAAGTCGCCGAGCGGGCGTTTGGGAACGAGCAAATGAAAGGCCTCGCGGTGATTCAGAAATCCATCTTGGAGAACTTTGGCAACCGAAGAAAGATTGACATGCGATAATTCCTCACCGAGTGCACTGACGATGATGGTTTGCCAAAAGTGATCTACGGCCGCTGGTGTTTGGTGATGCTTCACTAACCAAGATTGTGCCAGTAGATGATCGGTCTCTCGCGTTATCGCTAGCCTGCGAATGGCCAGCATGCCGCGGGCGATGGCGATTCGGTCTACGAGTTTCAAGCCTGGCCATCTAAGGAGCCAACCGGCCAAGTGAAGTGGAGCGGGCAATAGCGGCAGCGATGCGAGATGTTGATAGTCTCCCTGGGGGCCGTAGAAGTGCAGGCTACGATGTGTTTCCCAGGATTCGCTCTGTCCAAGCCAATCGATCAGTTGCCGCAGATTCGTACAGCAACCCATGCCGACATGCTGGCAGTAGTCGAGCGTTTCGTTCGAATCAGGTTGAGTGAATGATCCGGTCCGACCGCCCAGCCTTCGGCGGGCTTCGAGCAACTGTACTTTTACGCCTTGCTTGGCCAGTCCCAAGGCGGCCGCGATCCCAGCCAGTCCACCACCGACAACGATTGCTGTTTTCATAGATGGCGCGTGCGTCCAGTTTGCGAAGGCGGCGTTAAGTTAAACGACTTCCGGGCTAAGACAAATGTGAAACGGGGCTCGGCAAAGACCAGTAGAGCGGCCTGATGAAGTGCTGGGCAGCCAAACGGGCTCGTACCAAAGTTGGTATTCGAGTGCGTGACACATTCCAAAGTTGGTCGGCATTGCGGAGGACTTCAAGCAGCAGGGCGTGATAGTAACGCCACATCAGCGAGAATAGCCGTCGGCTGGGTGGTGGCAAGTAGTTGATCGTGTTCCAACCCGATGCGTATAGCTCTTCGGCCCGCTGCGCAACTGACTTAACCACGCTTTGCCAATCTCCGTTTGGAGAACCGGCTAACCACTTAGATGGATCAACACCGAAGCGTTCCAGTTCGCTAGCGGGAATGTAGATGCGTCCCATTTGTGCGTCGTTGGCGATATCTCGTAGGATATTGGTCAATTGAAATGCGATGCCGCAGTCGATGGCTGCTTGTTTGGGCATGGAATGATCGGCCCGCCAGATCCGAGTGCAGGCTAACCCCACAGCAGAGGCCACGTGATAGCAGTAGTCTTCAAGTTCCTTCCAGTCTTGAGGTGGGGTATGATCTAAGTCCATAATCACGCCACGAACGATATCGGTAAGCAATCCTTTGGGGATGTCGTAGGTCTTTGCAGCGTGCTTGAGCGAGGGCCACAGAGCGGCGTTCAGGCCGTGATCGTTGACCGCCACATCGTTGGTGCAATCGATGGATTCTGCAAGTGCCAGCCATGCCGCTAATTCCTTGCGTTTGCTCTCTTGGCTGCTTTCGCCGTCAGCGAGGTCGTCGGTGATTCGAGCAAAGGCATACAGCGAATACATGGCAGCGCATTGCTCGCGAGGCAATAGCACAAACGTCCAGCAAAAACTGCTACCGCTGCGTCGGCAAAGTTGGCGACACCAACGATAGCTCTGCGCGATTTGATCATCCATGATGTGTCTTTCTTGCAAATCGAACCACCAAGGCCTTCAAAATCAAATGCAGCTTCGCAAACTTTGACAGAGTCGGGCGCGATGTCCAGACGTCAAAATTCTGCGCTTCGATCGCATCTAAGATAGCCATCCCGCCACGGATGAACAGATCCACGTCGATGGCTAGCCATTTCGGGACACGGTGAACGAGGGGGCGACCGTTGGTAAAGAACTCTCGGGAGCTCTGAACCCAATCCGCCAGCATGGCTTGCAACTGCGGAGTGCAAGCCGCATTCAAGATCATGGTTTCCGTGACATCGTGCTTGGACCAAAGCTCGCAGGGTGCGTAGATGCGATTGTTGGCGGCATCGCGCGACATGTCCTGGCAAAAGTTAGCTAGCTGCAACCCGCTGCAGATCCAATCGCTGAGCATCACGTTTTGAGCGTCAGCTGATTTAGCAAACTTGAGTATGACGCGGCCGACTGGGTTGGCGGATCGGCGGCAGTAGTCGAGTAATTCAGCTTGGTCACGATACCGCAACGTGGACTGGTCTTGCCGAAAAGCACTTAGCAAGTCTTCGAGGTCAGAAGCAGGGATTTGGTGGCGCTGAATAGTCTGTTGCAAAGCGACCATCACGGGGTGAGCAGGTCGGCCAGAGTAGCAGAGAGCCAATTGCTGCTGCCACCAACCGAGCATGGGTAGTCGCCGGTGCTCTTCGATTTCGTCGGCGATATCGTCTGACCAGCGACAGTAGGCATAGAAGTTATAGAAATCCTGACGCAGTCTGCGAGGCAAAAAAAGGCTTACAACGGTGAAGTTCTCATAGTGGCTGCGGGCAATACGCCGACAATGTTTTTGCGCGAAGGCCAAATCGCAAGCTGAGGGAGGCTGGTCGGGCCCCCATTTTGCTAAATCCTCCCAAAAAATAGTCTGGGCGGCATTCGAAGTCATCGCGTTTTGCACCATAATTCAGTGAGTCAGTACCATTATCGCGGGTCTCACCGGGCACACGGGTCTCACCGGGCACATTAGAGCTTCAGGATTTAGAACATGGAAATTATATTGGCAGCGCCAAGGGGCTTCTGCGCTGGCGTCAACATGGCGGTCACCAGTCTCGAACTGGCAATCAAGCATTTTGGTGTGCCAATCTATGTTTACCATGAAATCGTCCACAACTTGTACGTGGTCGAGACTTTCAAGCGTAAGGGAGCTGTGTTTGTCAACTCATTGGAGGAGGTTCCCGAGGGACAGACTGTACTGTTCTCAGCCCACGGAGTATCCCCCGAGATTCGGCGTCTCGCAACTGAGCGAAAGCTGTTTGCCATCGATGCCACTTGCCCACTTGTAACCAAGGTCCACCTGGAGGCAATCAAATACGCCAAAGGGGGCTACACCATCATCCTAATCGGTCATGATGGTCATGATGAGGTCATTGGCACAATGGGGGAAGCCCCCGAAGCGATCGTACTAGTTGAATCTGAGGCGGACGTTGACCGGCTTGAGTATGCGCCAGGCACGAAGCTAGCCTATTTGACGCAAACCACGTTGAGCGTCGATGATGCGAATCGGATCATTCAACGCTTGAGGGCTCGTTTCCCGTGGATTGAAAGTCCACCCAAAGATGATATCTGCTACGCGACTCAGAATCGTCAAGAGGCCGTTCGCATGCTGTCCAGCTTGGCGGACGTGGTGCTTGTGTTAGGGAGTAAAAACAGTAGCAACAGCTTGCGCTTGAAGGAACTTGGTAACGAGCAGGGGAAGCAGTCGTATTTGATCGATGGTCCTCAAGATATCGACGAGTCTTGGCTGCATGCCGCAGATCGCGTGTTGGTCACGGCGGGGGCGAGCGCACCGGAATCGGTGGTCAACGAAACGGTCGAATGGTTAAAGCAGCGTTTTGGGGCGACCGTGCGACAAGAGACGATTCGCGAAGAGCAAGTTCACTTTCCATTGCCCAAGCCGCTCCGACATTTGGCGAAGCTTGAGGACGAGGACGTTGTAGCGACGTAGTGCTTCATCCCACTTTAATTTTCGGTGGCACGCTCTGAGGCTCTGCGAAGGGCGTGGCGAATGTCCCTGGCTCCCACGCCCTTCGCAGAGCCTCAGAGCGTGCCACCCGAACTCATCAACCCAAAAATCTAATGTGGACAGAGCACTAGCTGCACGATGCAACGGATTTGAGACCATTGTTCTCGAGCGTTCGGAAGTTGCCGCCTGGAGGGCTCCTCCCGAGAGGTAAGCCAATCGTTTACAATCCGACGAAGTTTGAGGAATCGGGACAGTGGTCCCATCCGATGAAGGTGGACGGGACCATGGTCACGTCCTACGAACGGCCGGAGCCATAGATGGTTGAACCAAAATATCCTACTGATTGGCGACGCCGCCATTTGCTCGATTTAGAAAGTTTGTCGGCGGCAGAGATCACCACATTGCTCGACTGTGCCGAGCAATTGACGGCCGCGTACAACGCATCCACTACGAAATTGTCGCTGCTAAGTGGTCGTACGATTGCGAACCTGTTTTTTGAGAACAGTACGCGAACTCGCAACAGTTTTTCTTTAGCGGCCAAACGGTTAGGGGCGGACACTATTGAGTTCTCGTCGAGTGGGTCTTCGACTTCGAAGGGCGAGACGTTCATCGACACAGCCAAGACAATTGAAGCGATGGGGGTGGATGCAGTTGTAGTACGGCATTCGACGCCAGGTACTTCCCATCTGCTATCGACACATTTGAATTGCTCTGTTCTGAACGCGGGTGATGGACCGCACGAACATCCGACTCAGGGCTTGCTGGATATCCTAACGATCCGACAAAAACGCGGCCGCATCGAGGGGCTCACCGTGGCTTTGGTGGGTGACATCGCACACAGTCGCACCGCCAGGTCGAACATCTGGGGCCTGAAGAAACTGGGGGCTCACGTCATTGTCTGCGGGCCAGCCACGTTGGTTTCGAAGAAATGGGAGGAGTTTGGAGTCGAGGTGGCTTACAATCTGGATGAGATCTTGCCGCGCTGCGACGTTCTCAACTTACTGCGCATTCAGTTCGAACGCCAAGCGACTCGGCCATTCCCCTCCGTTCGCGAATACGCGTTGCTCTACGCCATGAATTCGCAACGAATGCTCAAGAGTAAGTCCGATATTCTGATCATGGCGCCGGGACCGATCAATCGTGGGGTTGAGTTGACTCCCGAGGTTGCCGATGGTCCGCATTCGGTCATATTGCAGCAGGTCAGTAATGGGATCTCGATTCGAATGGCCGCGCTATGGCTGATGCTTGGAGTGGACGGAGGAGCCAAGTGATGGAAACGAATCGCAATACAAGTTGGCTGATCGAAAACGGCCGGATGATTGACCCGTCGCAGCAGTTGGATCGCGTCGGCCGCTTGTTGATCGTTGGTGGACGCGTTGCGGCCATCGATCCCTTGGACGGTGACATTCCTGCGGATTGCGCGCGAGTGAACGCAAGTGGTTGTATAGTCGCGCCTGGCCTAGTGGATATTGCCACGGAATTGGGCGAACCAGGTTTGGAAGAAGACGAGACCATTGCTATGGGCACTTTGGCTGCGTTGGCGGGCGGATACACTTCGCTTGCTTGTTCTGCCAGTACCGATCCGCCGATTGACACTGCCAGCGATGTTGAGTTTGTGCGGCAGAAAGCGGCGAAAGCGGATAATGCACGGGTGTACGTGATTGGCTGCGTAAGCAAAGGTCGCGGTGGCGAAGAACTGGCAGAGATCGGCTCGTTGGTTGAAGCGGGTGCGATTGCGTTAAGCGATTCACCGTTACCGATGGGCAATACTGCCCTGCTCCGCAAGGCGCTCGAGTATTGTTTGATGTTCAATCGACCGATCATCGATCGCCCTGAGGTCCGCAGTTTAACGCGTGACGGCGTCATGCACGAAGGCTTGACGCAACTGGTGCTGGGCCTCGCGCCGATGCCAGCTGAAGCGGAAGATCTTGCAACGGCACGCGACCTGCGATTGCTCGAAAGCACCGGCGGGCGCTTGCATCTAAATAGCATTTCGACCGCTGGCAGCATTGAGATTATTCGACGCGCCAAGGACCGTGGCACAATCGTGACGGTCGATACCCGCATCATGAATCTGTGTTTCGACGACGAATGTCTGCGGACCTTTGATGCCAACTACAAAGTCAATCCACCATTGCGTTCACGTCGCGATGTCGACCTGTGTATTGAAGCGGTTGCCGATGGGACGATCGATATGATCACTTCCGGACATCAGCCAAGATCGCTTGAGAAGAAGATGCAGGAGCTGGATGCAGTGCCGTTTGGTGTTACGTCCTTGGATACATGTTTGGCGCAGGCGATTACCTGCTTGATATCGACCGGAAAGCTTACTTGGAGTCGAGCCATCGATTGTTTTGCGACCCAACCCGCGAAGATGCTAGGCATTGATGCTGGAACTCTAAAGGTTGGTGTAGCAGCGGACGTGGTCGCAATCGACCCGGAAGTAAAGTGGACTGTAGAACCGAGTGAGCTGTATTCTAGAAACCGCAATACACCGCTCCTTCACCAGACCCTGCAAGGCAGAGCGCGGATGGTATGGGTTGGCGGAGTGTTGAAATATCAGCTGGTTTAGCTAACTGAGCGTTATACCTCTTGCCGTTGAACGATGGCCATCGCCAGCGTTCGAATATTTCGGATCATGCCGTCTAGCCCACTACGCCGCTGAGACGAAATGAACTGGTCCAAGCCTATCCTGCGGAAGAAGGACTCTAGGTCAAACTCGAGCAGCAGTTTCGCATCTTGGCCAGATAGCAGCGTCTCGAGTACAGCGATCAAGCCGCGTACGATTTCTGCATTTGAATCAGCAACGAATTCAAACTTGTGTGGCGCTGAAGGCATTGGACGGCCGAGCAGATAGACTTCGCTCATGCAGCCAGGAACGGCTTTGCAAATCGGTTTAAGCTGCGCGAAATTGTTCGGCAGTTGACGAGCCATATCGATCAGTAATTCGGTCTTGCTTTCACGATCATCGAATGCCAGGAACTCGTCGGCCAATTGTGCGGCTGCGGCGTCGGGTGTCGGTGCTGATGCTGGAGCAAATTTGATGGATGTTTCGGCGATCATAGGCGTCTGCGTCAGCCGCTCGCCCAGGATTTTCTTGAGACCGCTGATCAGCGCGTCCACGTCTTCGCGAGTGTTGTAGAAGGCAAAGGAGGCGCGAGTGGTACCGGTCACTTTCAAGCGATGCATCAAGGGCATGCAGCAATGGTGACCGGTGCGAACGGCGATCCCTAACCGATCGAGGCCAATACCAATATCTAGCGTAGCTACATCCTCACAGACAAAACTGATCACCCCGGCTTTTTTACTGGCCGTGCCGACAATGCGCAAGCGATCGATGTGGCTCATCTGCTCCGTTGCGTAAGCAAGCAGTTCATGTTCATAGTCAACAATCTGTGCGAAATCGAGTGAGTTGACGTAATCGATGGCGGCACCGAGTCCGATTGCGCCCGCAATGTCTGGTGTGCCGGCTTCCAAGCGGTTGGGGAGCTGCGCGTAAGTGGTTCGATCGAAGCTGACAGTTTCGATCATGTCTCCGCCGCCCTGATAGGGTGGCAGGGTCTCTAGCAACTCGCGGCGGCCCCACAGGACTCCGATGCCCGTTGGACCGAAGAGTTTGTGACCGCTGAAAGTATAAAAATCACAATCGAGAGCGATGACATCGGTGGGGAAGTGCCCGACCCACTGCGCTCCATCGACGAGCACTTTGGCGCCCACTTCGCGGGCTCTTGAGATGATTGTCGATAAATCGTGAATGGTCCCCAGCGCATTGGAGACTTGCTGAATCGAGACCATCTTGGTGTTTGAGTTCAGCAACTCGTTTAGATTGCTAAGATCCAGTTCGCCTTCGTCGGTCATGGGAATCGTCCGCAGGCTTGCACCGGTGGCTTGGCAAGCCATCTGCCAGGGAACGATGTTTGAGTGATGTTCCAGTTCGGTTAAGAGAACTTCATCGCCCGGTTGCAAATTGAACTTGCCCCAACTTTGGGCCACCAAGTTGATGGCTTCCGTGGTGCCGCGTACGAAAATGCAGCAGGCCGGGTCGGGGGCGCCGATGAAATTGGCAACTTTTTGCCGAGCGAGTTCGAACGATTCGGTAGCGCGTTGACTGAGCGAGTAGATGCCGCGGTGGATATTTGCGTTTTCGTGCATGTAGTAGTGCACGATAGCGTCGATAACGGCTTGCGGCTTTTGAGTCGTGGCGCCGTTGTCGAGGTAGACGAGCGGGTAGTTATTCATCCGCGTCTGGAGGATTGGGAAATCTCGACGCACGCGGCTGGGATCGAAGTTAGTCATGTTACATTATTCAGTCCGGGCAACTGCCCAAGGAATGAGGTTGGTCATTCCTACTGATTCTTGCGATTCCGGGCGCTTAAGCAAGCCAGTATTCGACTGCGGTTGCGGATTCTCGCCAGTGGCCGTAAATAACGAAAACGCGGAGTTCAAATTCCGCGTTCGCATGGTCGCAAGACAATTCGATAAAAAGCAGACCGGCTGACTTTTATTTTCGAAACTCAACTTGGCTGCCGACGGTCAACATGATGAAGGCATCAGCGGCGTCGATGGGAGCTAGACTGATGCAGCCCGCGTTCTTGAGGTCTGTTGTTGACATCTCGGCGGAGCCATGGATGCAGTTTCCGCCAAGGTCGATCCAATAGCCACCATAAGGATTGCTCGGATCGCCAGCTTGAATGACTTTGCCGCCGGCACCGTAGTAGGTTCGGTCAGTGCGTTTTTCGGCAACTTCAAACTTGCCAACTTTGGAGTCGTAATCGAGGCCGATTGCGATTGGAAAACGGCAAGCATACATATCGTTCAGGTAAAGGGTCATTTCGCCGATCGTCACGTTGACTTCGCCGCGGAATGGACCTTCGATAACTTTCAGCTGTTGGCCTTGAGTTAAGACTTGTGTGTCACCCAATTGATTGATTTTCCTGAGCAAGTCTGGCGAGACTTTATGCTGCTCAGCAACGCTGGCCAGTGTATCGCTCGCCGTCGCCGTATAAGCAGGCTTTAGCAGGTGGCGAGGCGAATAGATGACTTCTCGCGCCAACGCGTCGAGAATATCCAGCAAATCTTCGTAGTCTTTACGTGTCAATTCGGGGTTGTGATAGTACTTGGTCAATGACACCAAGGCTTCCTTCAGCTTGCCTTCGTTTGCGAGCTTGAGGGCTTTCTCACGACCTTGTGCGAACGGTTCGAGCACTACTTGCTCAGCAGACGCTGCGGGTTCGGCGGATCCCGTGTTGGCTGTCGCTGGTTGAGATTTTTCATCGAGCAACGGTAGCGCGTTAACGGGGGATTTCTGATTATCGGTGCTAATGAAGGTTGCGTTGGGTTGTGCCCCAGCGTTAGGCAGCGGAATCGAAGGAAATTCGTTGGAGTTGTTGCTAGGCGACGCCTGCAAAGAGGTTGAATTCTGTGCGGGAGCGGCATCGTTTGGATTGGCGATTGGTGATGATGGAAAGCTATCGGGAACAAGGCTTTCTGGAGCTTCCGTCAGTTTGGTAACGTCATTGCCCGCAGGGACTTTAATGCTTGGTCCGTCCGTGTTCGGACCTGTGGATAATGGCAATGTCAAAGCTGGTCCACCTAGGGCTGGTCCACCTAGGGCCTGTGCATTTGCATTGGGTTCTGGTTTAGTCAGCGCCGGGAGTTCGGTAGCGGGAGCAGGCATCGCTGGCACTGCGATGGATGGCAAGCCCAGCTCGGACTCAAGTTTCGGCTGAGAGGTCTGGGATGGGACTTGGATATCGTCGACCAGGCTGTCCAAGTCTGGTTCTTCAGCGACCCATTCGGCTAACTCTGGTGGCAAATCGGGTTCAGGGGCATTCAGGGCTTTAAATGCACCGTAGCACACTGCAAGCAACAGTGCGACGACTACGCCAGTTTTTAGGTTCTGCACGACGGTCCTCCTTGACGATTCTGACTTTCGATTAAGACTTCGCTGACGAAATCCAACCTATTCGACGGATACTACTAACCGTCCTTAATCGCCTCCATAGCAGTTTTACACCAGTCGCCACAAAACACAGAATTATTGCAAGTTTGTTGACTGCATTTAGATAGCAATAAGTGTCGGTAATCAGCGAGAAATGCCACACGCGGCTTCCACACGCGCGAGAACTTCAGCCGCTTTTGCACGAGCCCGTTTGGCACCGTCGGCCAATATGTCGCTTACGAGATCCGGATTCTGTTCCAGTTCAGCCCGACGGTCGCGAGCTGGTTGGAAGTACTTTTGTGCCGCATCTGCCAAGGCCGTTTTGATTTGCCCGTAGCCAAATCCACCTTTGCGATACAGCGCTGCCATCTCAGCGATTTCGGTTTCCGAGGCCATCAGCTGATAGAGCTGGAATAGGTGATCCCCTTCGGGTTCTTTGGGTTCTTCCATGGGACGCGCATCGGTCTTGATGCGCATGATTTTTTTGCGAGCGTCCTTCTCGGGTTCAAAGATGCCAATTGTGTTGTTGTAACTTTTCGACATCTTCTCGCCGTCGGTACCTGGCACTTTAGCCGAATCGTTTAGCAATCTAGCTTCGGGCAAAACAAACGCTTCGCCGAAAGCATGATTGAAACTGCCCGCGAGATCGCGACAAACTTCGATGTGCTGCACTTGATCTTGGCCGACTGGAACCCAATTGGCATCGTAAGCCAAAATGTCGGCGGCCATCAAAACGGGATAGGTAAACAAACCCGCGTCAGCCGTCAGACCTTTGGCCTTCTTTTCTTTAAACGCATGGCAACGCTCAAGTAAACCAATGGGAGTGCCAGTCATGAGCAACCATGTCAGTTGCGAGACTTCTGGAATATCGGACTGAACAAACAAGGTTGCCTTTTGTGGATTCAATCCAAGAGCCAACAGGTCGATCGCAGCATCACGGGTCAAACTCCGCAGCAACTCCGCATCGCGAATCGTGGTCAGCGCATGCAAGTTGGCGATGAAGTAGTAACCTTCATGCTCATCTTGCAATTCGATGTATTGGCGGATCGCGCCGAAGTAGTTGCCCCAATGAAAACGACCGGTGGGTTGAATACCTGAAAGAACACGCATGACTTCTACTTGGCTTTCACTATAGTACCGACAGCTTCGCGAACCGAGCTAACACCAAGTTCCGCAAGGGCGGCTGGCAATTGCTCGACCAACTTCTGACTGATTTTTGGATCGTAATAATTTGCTGTGCCGACTTGAATTGCGCTGGCACCCGCCGCAAGAAACTCCATCACGTCGTCGATGTTACCAATACCACCGATACCGACAATCGGTATATCGACGGCGCTGGCAACTTGGTAGACGCAACGCAGGGCAACCGGTTTGATGGCAGGGCCACTCAGACCGCCCATGATGTTGCCAAGGATCGGTTTGCGACGTCGCCAATCGATGGCCATACCGAGGAGTGTATTGATGCAGCAAACTGCGTCCGCGCCACCTTCGGCTGCAGCTTTGGCAATCTCCGCGATGCGCGAGACGTTGGGAGTTAGCTTTGCCAAGATCGGCAAACTGCAGTTGTCACGAACGCTGCGAATCACTTCGTAACACATGCTTGGATCGGTACCAAAGTCGACGCCACCGGAGACGTTGGGGCACGAGATGTTCAGCTCCAACGCCGATGCGCCGCCCGCCCCTTCGATGCGCTTGGCCAGTTCGACGAACTCATCCCGACTCTTGCCTGCCACGCTGACCACGATGGCTGAATCGATGGTGCGGAGGTAAGTCAAATGTTGTTCGATGAACGTATCGACGCCATCGTTGTCGAGTCCGATGGAGTTCAGCAGGCCAGCCGATGTTTCGACCGTGCGCCACGGGGCATTGCCAAGCCGTGGGTTGAGCGTAATTGTCTTGGGCAGTATGCCGCCTAGCGAAGCGAGGTTGACGATGCCTTCCATCTCGCGCGCGTAACCGAACGTGCCAGAGGCTACGAGAATCGGATTGCGGAGATTTAGTCGCCCCAGTTGAACAGCGAGTTCGACTTGATTTGAATTTTCGCGTTGGTTCATCGAGAATGAAGTGTTTCTGTAGCTTGAATGATCGCGTTGGCGACGGTGCGTTTGTCGCCCGATGCATAGGCGATGGTTGTCCCATCAGCGGCGAGTATTTCGACTTCGTTGGTCAGTGAGTTGATCGCGCTGGCTCCGTTAGAGACCATCATATCGCAACACTTGCGTTGCATCTTAACGATTGCGCGAAATCGTAAGTCCTCCGTCTCCAGTGCAAAACCAACGACCCATTGGTGAGGTAGTTTTTTTTGAGCCGCAGTCGCGACGATGTCAGGCGTTTCGATCAATTCGAGCTGAATCGGTTGCCCAGACTTGGTGATCTTATCCGAGCTGATTTTTCGCGGCATGTAATCGCACGGTGCAGCGGCACCAATCAAACCATCGCAAGCTGGAAAGTGTTTGAGGACTGCGGCCAGCATCTCGTCTGTTGTGTCAACCTCAACGACTTGTGCGGCGCTTGGGTATTGAACTTGGACTGGTCCTGTGACGATCACGACCTGATGGCCTCGTGCGATAGCTGAGTCAGCGAGCGCCGCTCCCATTCGTCCACTACTGGCATTGGTAAGATAGCGGACCGGGTCGAGGTACTGACGCGTTGGTCCGGAAGTGATCAGAATTCTGGCCATGCGGCACTTAGTGGTCTATCGGAAAAGGGGCGCAAATGCATTGCGTTTTTGTATTAATCGACCTGCATCAGGTGAGACGTTGAAGTTAAATGTTGACCGGTTTTTCGGAGCGCGGGCGTCCTCGCCCGCTGAACCCGCTAGGTGACTCTACAACAGCAATGAGTCCGTTCGTGGTCGAAAAGGCGAGATCGTCAAATTCATTTTCAAGACACCGAGTCCCGTGCGGGCGAGGACGCCCGCGCTCCGAAAAAACCGGCGTCCACTTTGGCTAGCTGCTGAGAACCGCTTCTGTCTTGTTGCTTATTGAAAACTCTCCGTTGGTTATTTGCTAACCACGTTCTTCTTAAGGCAGACGTTGATCGCATCGAGAATGGTCTCTGCTTCGGCCATGCGCCCTTCGCCTTGTTTGCGGCAACTCAACCAACCGCTTTCGGGGCCGATCATCTGCACGCCATCGTTTTTCAGCTGCTCAACGTTGCGCGAGACGGCTGGCTTGGTCCACATCGAGCTGCTCATCGCAGGAGCCATCAACACTGGACAAGTGCAAGTCAAATACAAAGTACTTAACACATCATTGGATAAGCCCAACGCACAGCTCGCCAGAATGCGAGCTGTAGCGGGTGCGATCAACAGCAGGTCGGCTTGTTCAGCCAATTCGATGTGCGCTCCGAGTGGATAACGTGAGTCGAAAATGTCGGTCACTGGAGCTCGTCCGCAAAGGGCAGCAAAGGTGGCTGGTCCAACGAATTGGTGAGCATTCTCGGTCAACACCACGTCAACCGAATGCCCAGCCTGGACCAGTTTGCTGACGGTCGAAGCGACTTTGAACGCCGCGATACCGCCAGCGATGCCAACCACAATGCGAGCCGCTGTCATAGCTCGAGGCTGTCCATGTCCAGCAGATCACCTTCCTCGGACTCGGTCGCTAGGGTGAGTTCACCTGCAGCGGTGAGGAAGATCTTGTCCTGAAGAATTTCTTGCAGAACGATTTCCATTTTGTTCTCGGAAACAAAGTCGACCAGCGGACGGCTGCCGCGATTGATTTGCACCAGTCGCTTTTGAATCAGCGTCGACAGTTTGAAGCGTCCGCCAACTTTGTTGACGATCTCTTCTTCTTTCAGTTCTTCAAGCATGCTTAACTCCGGGAACGTGTTGGTGTAACAGTTGACATATTTCGGCAACCGATTGTTCGACCTCTCGGTTGATAATTTCGTATTGATAGTGCTTTAACGCTTGCAGTTCTTCGGCGGCAACTTCCAGGCGTCGATGAATTGCTTCTTCGGAATCGGTGCCGCGCCGACGCAAGCGGATCGCAAGTTCTTCAAGCGAACCCGGGTGGACAAAGAAACTGACTGTGTCGGATCGCAATTGCATCACTGCCAAAGCACCTTGCACATCGATTTCCAAAATCACCCACTTGCCTGAAATCAACCCTCGGTCGACTTCAGCGGCTATGGTTCCATACCAATCGCCTCTTCCAAAAACCTCTTTACATTCGAGAAACTCTCCGTTGGCCCTCATTTGAGCAAACTGCTCGTGAGTGACGAAATGGTAGTCTCTGCCGTCGACCTCGCCGACTCGCGGTTGGCGAGTTGTCGCCGAGACGCTAAGCACCAGCGGCAGGGAGCAGTCGGTGAGCAGGTGTCTGACCACAGTCGATTTGCCAGCGCCGGACGGCCCAGACAGAATAATCAGTTTACCTGCATCGCCCACATCCTCACTCCACATTTTGGACCAGTTCCCGCATTTGTTCGATGATTGACTTCATATCAACGACTCGCTGAGCAATTTCGGCATCGCCAGCCTTCGATCCGATCGTGTTTACCTCGCGGAAGATTTCTTGAATCAAGAAATCTAATTTGCGGCCCTGGCTGCTCGAATCGTCCAATAGCGTCTGGAACTGGAGGAAATGACTGCGCAGCCGGACAACCTCTTCGCGGATATCCGCTTTGTCAGCCATGACCAGGATTTCTCGTACCAAATCCGTTTCCTGAATCTGGCCACCGATCTCTGCCAGCGACTGTGCCAGTCGTCCGTGCAGTCGCTGTTTGTATTCTTCGATGACTCTGGGGGCTCGCTGTTCGATCAGCAGCGTGATGTCACGCAGTTTGACCAATTGCTGCGCCAGTTCGGATCCCATCGACTGCCCCTCGGCTAGGCGCATTCGATTCAACGACTCCATTGCATCTGCGACGGTTGCCAGCACGCAGGTTGCCAGCGTTTCGTCAACTTCCGCCATTCGTCCACCGCTTTCGCGAACCACACCGGGCAACTGCAGTAGGCTTTCGACGGTCACGGTGTTGTGTGGCGTCCCTAATTTCTTGGCCAGTGCGGTGCACTGGTGAAAGTACGATTCCAGAACGGCTTCTTGGATGCAGTAGTCGCTTGTGGCGGTTTTGCCAGAAAGGAAGACTCCGATCTGCAGAGAGCCGCGGCGCAGCGATTGCTTGATCACAGTCTCGATCTGTGGTTCCAAACCCGCGATCGCGTCGCTGACACGGGTTTGAATCTTCAAAAAGCGATTGTTGACTGCGCGCACTTCGACAGTGATTTCAGTCTGGTCGAAAGGTCTTCGCCCCTGACCTTGTCCTGTCATACTTAGCAGCACAGTTTCAAATCCAGTTAAAGTCTCAACAAACACTGGTGCAACGAATTGTAAAGTGCTTTACTTCGGGGGTTCCGTAGCTGGAGTTCCTGGTTCAGCGGTCGCTGGAGCTGCAGGTTCAGTTGCCGGAGGTGTTGCGGGTTCAGTGGCAGGTGGTGTTGCCGGTTCAGTAGCTGGTGGAGTGGTTGCAGCTGGTGCGGGCTCAGTTGCGGCCGGTGTTGTTGCGGCTGGAGGGGTGGCTTCTGGGGTGGCTGTCGGTGTTGTTGCTGGCGTGCTAGGTTCCGCTGGAGTTGTTGCCGCGGGCGTTGTCGCTGCTGGCGTCTTGGGCAGGTTCAGGTTGGACAGGTCGAGTGCAGGTAACGTCGAGCTATTTTCTTTGGATTCAGTTGTGCCGCTGCTGGCGCCGGCACCGGGGACTGAGTTGCCTTTGGCGGCAGGTCGATCGCTGCTGCCGGTCTGTGGTAGGGCGCGGCTGCGCAACATGAAGACCGCTGTTGCGCAGAGCAAAATCCAGGCGGTGGCGACGCCGATGGTAATCCGCGTGAACAGGTCACCGGCTTTTGTACCGAAGGCGCTTTGGCCGCCTGGTCCACCGAGAGCTCCGGTTAGTCCGCCGCCACGTCCACGTTGCACGAGCACGAGAAGGACAAGAAACGAGGACAACACAAAGATCGTGAAGCCGAAGAAATACTGCGCCATAGCACCAATCAACATATCAACATCCTTAGGGAACAGAGCAATTCTGTGAGTTGTCTCTTAATTTAAGTTATCTCGATTCAAAACCACTAGGCCGCCGCAGCTTCAACAATCGCAGCGAAATCGGCTGCCTTGAGTGAAGCACCTCCGACCAGCGCGCCATCGATGTTCGGTTGGCTAAGCAATTCGACCGCGTTGTCTGGCTTAACGCTACCGCCGTATTGAATACGAATCGAATCTGCGATCGGCTTGCCAAAGAAATCGTTCAGCAGCATTCGGATTTGCGAATGGACCTCTTCGGCTTGAGCTGGGGTGGCCGTTTTTCCAGTTCCGATGGCCCATACGGGTTCATAGGCGATCACCAGCTGCTGGCCTTGGTCGGAGGAAAGCTTGGCCAGTGAGCCCTTCATTTGAGCCGAAATGACTTGTTTGGTCACTCCCGCTTCGCGTTCTTGGAGAGTTTCACCTACACATACGATGGGTGTCAATTCACTTCGTAGGGCGGCGAAGATCTTTTTATTGACAATTGCATCGGTTTCGCCGAGCAACTGACGGCGTTCGCTGTGTCCAAGGATGACGTAGCGGCATCCCAAGTCCTTGAGCATGCCACCGCTAACTTCGCCAGTGAAGGCACCTTCTTTTTCGTGAAACATATTTTGGGCGCCCAACCCAATTTGGCTGCCCCGCAGATTACTGCCCACATCGTGCAGGTAGACCAATGGTGGGCAAACTGCAACTTCGACGGAGCCGACATTTTGTAGTTTATGTTGCAGCAAGTGGACCAAAGACAAGCATGAATCTCGAACCAGATTCATCTTCCAGTTGCCAGCGATAAATGGCTTTCTCAACGCAGTTCTCCAATCAATTCTTTTTCCCTTGTCACATTCGGCGGACGAGAGTGATCCGAAACCGAACGCGGACTGTGACATTGCACACAGTCCCGCGCACGGCTTCGGTTATCCAATACTCAACTCCGCGGGGGTCGAAACCTGTTTACCGAACAGCTGGGCGAGGGCTTTCATCTGAACCATCAGTGAATCGTATTGAGCGGGGAGTAAGGCCTGTGGGCCATCGCTCTTCGCTACTTCTGGGCAATCATGAACTTCGATATGTACGCCGTCAGCACCCGCCGCGAGGCCTGCCAACGAGCAAGCGGGAATCAAATCTGGCCTACCTGTCGCATGGCTTGGGTCGACAATGATAGGCAAGTGACTCAACCGTTTTACTTGGACGACAGCTGCGACATCAAACAGATTACGGGTTGCGTTATCGAATCCTTTGACGCCACGTTCGCACAGCACAACTTGGGAGTTGCCTTGCGAAAGAATGTACTCGGCGCTCATTAGCAGGTCGGTCACTGTGGCGGACATGCCGCGTTTGAGCAGAACTGGGCGGCGCGTCTTACCGACTTCGGTTAGCAACACAAAATTCTGCATATTGCGGGCACCGATCTGCAACATGTCAGCGTATTCAGCCACCATTTCAACGTTGCGTGGATCGGTCACCTCAGTCACCACTGGCATGCCATGTTTATGACCAGCCTCGCGGAGGATTCTGAGCCCTTCTTCGCCGAGCCCTTGAAAAGCATAAGGACTGGTGCGGGGTTTGAAAGCACCGCCGCGAAATATGTTGGCGCCACTCGCCGCAACGGCTTCCGCGATGCGATCCATGCGGTCAGGCTCTTCCACCGAACAAGGACCAGCAATCATGGCCAAATGACCGCCACCAATCTTAACTCCGCTAACATCAACGATACTATCCCGAGGATGTGCGTCTCGGCTGGCAAGTTTGTACGGGGGCAAAACCGGGATTACATCCGCGACGCCGGGGATGGCTCTCAGGGGAGCTTCTCGAGTCTGTTCTTCGTCGCCGATGATTCCAACGATCGTACGATGCGTGCCGCGACTTAGGTGCGCTTGGAATCCCATCGCTTGTACGCGCTCGACAACGTGTGCAATTTGTTCGTTGGTGGCATCGCCGCGTAAAATCAAAATCAAGTTAGAACTCCAAACGCTCAATCCAAGAGGAAGTAATCGTACTTCTCAAAAATGATCGAGATAAACTCAAATCCTACCTTGGCGACACTGCGCCACAAGTCGACTTGCCTCTGGCCAGCCTAGGAAACCGCATAGTTTACCGCCCACCCGATAGTACGTCGAGGCGTTTACTGTACGTCTACGTGATTTGAATATCACCCTCATGGGTTTTACCTTGCGTTTGGGAAAGTGTTTTGTTGTGGGAAACGCTATGAACGGCAAATTGCCCCCCTGGTGACACCCCAAACCGCCTATTTTTTCTGAATTCGTTGACAGGGGAATTCATGCGTAACTATATTGATGCTTGTGGTTGCAAGTTTTCTCTCCGGAATTTCGGAAAGGGAACCAATCCGCTTGTCACTTTCTGTTTCGCTCAAATCCGCTTTTCTGAACTGCGTACCATTCCGTCCTGCACCGGAAAGTCGCTCTAACCGAGGGAATCTCGCATGACTCTGCTGGGAAAAATATTTACGGGTTTGCTATTTCTCCTGAGCGTTATTTTCTTCACCTTGGCGGTGGCGGTAAACGCTTCCCATGTTGATTACCGCAAATTGGTGAAGGATCCAGCCACGGGTCTTGAAGCTCGATTGAAGAAAGCGGAGCTCAAGTCCCAGCAGCTTACGACCGCTTTGGAAGAGACCAAGAGCGAGTTGTCGATCGAGCAAGCGGCGCGACGAAGTGCGCTGGGAGCTTTGCAGACTCAGATCGAACAACGTGAATCGGAACTTGCAGCGCAAGAAGCTGAGCTGACCAAATTGCTCGCCGCTCACACCGCTCTGGTTGCAACCGAACAACAAACTCAGCAAGACCTCAATGCTCGTACGAAGGACAACGAAACGCTTCGCAAGCAGATCGTGGACGCTCGCGAAGATCGCGATCAAACATTTGGTCGACTGACCAAAGCCATCGACGAGAAGACTCGTTTGGAAGGCATGTACCAATCGCTTAATGAGCGACTCCAGCAGCTCGCTTCCGATTACACTGGAGCCAAAGAGCAACTGGAAATTCTCGGCCTCAAACCAAACTCGCTGGCTCAAGGCGCACCGGCAGCAAATGGTGAAGTGACCGCGGTCAGTTCAAGCGGTTTGGTCGAAGTGTCATTGGGTCAAGATTCTGGAATGAAGGAAGGCCTGACCTTGGAAGTTAGCCGAGGTGGTCAATATCTGGGCAAGTTGAAGATCACTCGAGTTGAACCGGGAGCATCTGTTGCTCAAATCCTGACGGGTTTCCAAACCGGCTACATTCGTAAAGGCGACCGAGTCGATACCAAGTTGTACTAACTGATGTTTTGGTCGCACCCGGCGGGAGCGACCCACCCGCGGTCGCACCGGGCAGGCGCGACCCGACACATCCCTGTATCTTCCGAACTATTCAAGAGCAACTTTAAAGACCGAGTGATAGAACATGGCCAGCGGAAACCAACCACGACAACCGTACTCGGTCTACACCGTGATGCTGATTGCATCCACCCTTTTTATGTTGGTGGCGTGTATCCTGATGGGCATCGAAATGTACCGCTACCCAAGTGGTAGCTAGTCTCCGGAATGTAGCCGCGGCCCCAACTCAGGACTCGCTTCTCGCGCATGTGGCTGAGGTAGCGCAGAGCTATTCCAACTTCCTGTCGTCGCTCTGCGACTAACTTATGGCGCTGCGTTCTTTCCTGGGACTGGCATCCCAGGCTAGCGTCTACCGTTGCTACCGCAACTTGCGCTCGTCAAGCTACGTTTGGGGTGCTGCCAAAATACGATGCCCAACTCTCAATTTCAGTCCCACCAAAAGCAAGCAGTTTCTACGTAAACTGAAGTGCACCTGCGCCAGGAACTCATGCTTATCCGAGTGGATTTTGGTTGACTTTTGCGATTTCTAGTTTTGGGATACCCAGATTGGGGTCCTAACGTGTGTTCGACTGGCGTTAGTCGCAAAGTTGTGGGTTTCCGATGGCAGCTTGGAAAAAACTTGCAACTTCTTTAGAAATCAATATCCTTAGATTTCTTGTCTAACCTTCTACTAATCTAGCGAGGGTGCAAAAAAATGTTGCTGCGGTCGAGATCTGTGCGCGCGAGGTATGGATTTACGCTGGTTGAATTGCTGACGGTGATCGCGATTATTTCGATCTTGGCGAGTCTCTTGTTGCCCGCGGTGATGATGGCTCGGGAGTCTGCGCGGCGGACGCATTGTCAGAACAATATGCGTCAGATGGCGCTGGCGACGCTTGCCTTCGAGTCCGCCAAAAAAAGTTATCCGCCGATTCAAGACCCAATCCCCTGTGTATCTGGTCACTTCGATGAACCAGAGCATGCTTGGTCGATCTTTACTCAGCTGTTGGGTTTTTTGGAGAGCGAAGCTGCCGATGAACTTAATCGTAGCCGATCTTGGAGGCAGGATATTTCAGGCAACGGGCCATTTTCTCTATTCCGTCCAGCTACTTATCGGTGTCCAAATGTAGAGGATACGATCACGACCTCGGCTGGCGGCGATTCTCATCAGAATATTTCTTATGCCGTCTGTTGGGGTGTTTGGGAAGCGGGGCAAACCCACCGTCCAAATGTTTTTGCTGGGCTGCATTCTCCTAACAAAAGACTGAAGGTACAAGACTTTCGCGACGGCTTGAATCACACGATCGGCTTCTCCGAAGTGATTCCAGGTATGGACTATTTCGAAGCGAGAGTTTGTTCGGAAGAGGAATTGCCTGCACCGGCTGATTTATCGCTGTATGCGCCAGGCACTGCGAGCCAGCACTCGAGGATTCACCGCGGAAAGTCCCATACTCAATGGGTCGATGCAAGGCCCTCACAGACTGGATTCACGACACTGGCAGCACCCAACACGACTGTAACTGTGCCCGCGTATGGAATGGATAACGGAAATTGGATCAACGTCGAGTGGTTGTTAGTTTCATTGAGCCCTTGCTTAACGGAGAATTGTACTTGTCCCCCTCGGCAAGCGTGGTACCCTCATTTCGGAATTGTGTCACGAAGCCTTCACTCTGGGCTAGTCAATGCAACGATGGTTGGAGGAGCGGTTAGAACGATCGACAGCGAAATCGATCTCCGAATTTGGCAAGCACTTAGTACCCGTAACGGATCGGATTCGATTGGGGATTACGATTAGAAGGTGCTGTCTCTGCCGTTGGTGCCACAGCCCACGCTGCACTAACTCAAAAAGAAAGTGCTATTCGTAGTGCAAGGCTGATGCGATCTTCAATCTCGCAGCTCTCTCGGCGGGTAAGAGTGAGGCGAGGAGCACGATGAACATGCCTAGCACCAAGCAGCCAATGATCAGGCCATAGCGCATTTCGAATACGACGTTGTGGCCAAGTATGCTGAAAGCAGACAAGCTGATGACGTACGAAACAAAGACTCCCGCCAATGCGCCTGGCACGAGGCCGATAACGCCCAGCAGTAGAGCTTGTGAGAAGATCATTCTGCGAACTTGACTACGAGTCATCGCGATGACTCGTAGCATGCCGATCTCGCGGGTCTGTTCGATGATGTTCATCGTAAGTGTGTTGATCAATCCCATCGCGGCGATCACGCAGCCTAATGCGAGCAGCATCCACAGGCTAGCGATGATGCCGTTTACTTTGTTATTGATGAAGTCAACGACTTCGATGTAGGACTGCAGGATAATGTGGTTCTCCTGACAGATCACTTGCAGTTGCTTTTCGACTTCGGCGAGTCGATTGTCATCGGCCTGGATCACGTAGGCGTCGACGCCGCTGACATCGAGTAACTCCAGCGCAGTTTCGCTGTGCAGGTATACGGTCAATCCGCCAGCGAAGTACTCGTTGGTTGTTGCCGCAATTTCTAACTCGCGCGTTCCCAGTTTAGTCTCCAAGGGAATCTTGTCCCCTTTGTGCAAGCCCAATCGCTGGGTGAGCACGGTTCCAACGACTACTTTCCCATTGCGTAGACCTTCGACAGCTTCATCGGGCGTGCCCTCAACCAGGTCGAAGAAGTCCGTGGGTTTACCGACGAAGTTGCGCACGACAACAAGAATTGAGTTTTCCCCTGAGCGAGCGCTCACATAGCGGATCGCATCGATAAACTCAACGCCAGCGACTTGGTTCAGTTTGGCTTCGATATCAGCGGGCATATCGGCAGCCGCGCCCGTTGAGATATCGGGATTGGTTGAGCGAACGAAAAAGTCGCCGATGATAGCTCGGGTATACCAATCACGAACGTTCTTGACGTTGTCCAACACGTTTCCGGCCATGCCTGTCGTGGTGCTGATTGCGATGAAGAGGACGCCGATGGTCAGCGCGCTACGGCCAACGTGCTGGGTTAGTTGCCGACGGGCGAGTTCGGATTCGACTCCCAGCCAGGGACGCATGCAGGCAACCAGCAGCTTAGAAATTGAACTGAGGATACTCGGGATGAGCAGCACGATGGCTAGCAGGAGAACCACTAATGCCACAACGTCACCGCCGAGTGGCAGGTAGCCATTGATTGCCGCAAACAGTAGCACCAGTCCGATTGCGAATGCGATGAGGCTGGCGCGAAACGTGGCTGTGATGACTTCCTGGTTATGACTAGTTTCGATAGCTCGGATGGCTTCAATTGGATGGACGGAGCTGGCGCGTCGGGCTGGTAGGATGGCTCCGACGAGCGATACGACAACACCGATGCCAACTGCAATTGCAAAAGGTTGCCAAGTGATCTTTCCGCCTGGTAGTGTGACTTGAGTCATTTTCTCCATGGCGTCGGAGATTATCTCGGCTCCGTAGAGTCCAAGCAAACATCCGAGAGCGGCCGCGAAGACGCTGATGCCTATGGCTTCGCGGAGAATCATCCAGCCGACTTGGCGTTTGGTTGCGCCGATGGCGCGCAGGATACCGATTTGGCGGCGGCGTTCGCCAACAGCCATTTGGAAGGTGTTGTAGATGATGAAGGCGCAAATCAAGACAGCGAAAGCGATGGACATGCGGAGTCCATTTTCCGTGGCGAACATGGTTTCTTCAGCCATTTGGCTGCGCGTGCGGGGGATCTGAATAGTGACGCCTTCAGGAAGGATTTGGGCCAAAGCTTCCTTAACGTCCTCAGTCTTGCTCCCTGGCTGCACAATCAATTGAACTTGATCGATGGTCGATTTGGATGCGAAAGCGCTTTCGGCGGCTGGTAGGACTAGATAGGCAGCACCGCCGAGCGAAATGGCTGAACTGGCGCGCGGCGTCGCGAAGCCCACCACGTTGAATTTCTTCAGACCGCCAGCGGCCAGCAACTTAATCTCATCGCCCACGGATATCTTCAGAGACTTGGCGAAGCTGGCGTCCAGGACAACGTCGGTCAGTTTTTTGAGTTGCGTGCCTTCGCTGATGTCGTAGTCGCGAACCTGTTGGTCGATGCGGGGATCGATGCCGATGACTTGCGTTCTTGCGTCTCCATCACTATGAAACAGTTTGGCGAATCGTTGCAGGGAAGGGACGGCAACTTCGACGCCGTCAGCCTTTCGAATGTCAGCTAGGACACTGTATGGAAAGCCATTAGCGCCGTCAGAAATCACCTCCAAATCGGCTTTGCCGGAGACGGCGCGAAGCATATCACGCTGTGTTTGGCGAGTCGTCTCGATGGACAGGAGCACTGCGACGACTGCGCCGACACCGATTGCAATGCTGCTGATGGTGAGGATGGCTCGAAGTGGCCGAGCGACTACTTCGCGAATGCTAAACTGCCCCAAAGCCATCCGGTGGTATCCTTCGTTACTGTCGGGCCGCGCCGTGGACTCGAATGGTCGGCCTGGCAATGGCGTGATCCGGACTTAACTGTGCTTCTTCGGTAGGGCCATCGTACTCAATGGCGCCATCGCGGATTTTGAGAATTCGCCCGGCGATGGTTGCCACTGAGGGGTCGTGGGTCACCATCACAATGGTTTGGTTACGCTGTGTGACCAGATCGGTCAGTAATTTTGTTACGCGGTCGGACTGTCGCGAGTCCAGGTTACCGGTTGGTTCATCAGCCAGCAGAATGGCTGGGTTGATTGCCAAGGCTCGGGCGATGGCGACTCGCTGTTGTTCACCCCCAGACAGTTGAGCTGGGAGGTGTTTTTGCCGGTGGCTCATTTCAACTAGGTCGAGGGCAGCGATTGCGAGCTTTTGTGATTCGGCGCGAGATTTCCCATCCAGCTCCATGGGGAGAGCCACGTTTTCGACGGCGGATAGATTGGGGAGCAGGTTGAATGACTGGAATATGAAGCCGATACGCCGTCGGCGGAGCTTGGTGCGTTCGTCATCGGAGAGTTGAGCGATGTCAGCGTCTTCGAGCAGGACTTGGCCGGAGGTTGGTGTTTCAACGCCGCCAAGAATTGTTAGTAAGGTGCTTTTCCCGGAGCCTGAGGGCCCCATAATCGCTACGAAATCACCCGCATTGATGATTGTAGAGACACCGCGCAGAGCGGCTACGGCAGCATCGCCGGTACCGTAGCTTTTCGATACGTCGCGGGTTTCTAGTATTGGCATTGAGTCGTTGACCGAGGCAACTGTGGAAAAGTTAGCAGAATAGCAGCCAAACCGTTCATCGGCGAGCCCACCGGCATCTCAGCCTAGCTAGCGTTTTGCTGGGGTCAAATGCTAGGGGAGGCAAAAACGGGCGGCGAGCGAGCTCTGGGGGCCTTTTTTACTTGATTTGGGCAACAAAAAGGGAGCTAAATGGTCAAAATCCCTTACTTTACTGGATGTCCATTTGTAGAATTTATCTCAACCCGCCAGGGCTGGATATTCGATACATCCCTTGCAACCCTCATATTCTAACGCATACACAATCCTCCACGCAGTTACAGGCTTTCCCTGAATGTCCAAGGACACTCCGCAGGCGGCGTCCGCCAAGCAAGTTCAAGTTGTTAGTGGAATCACGGTTCGATTAGTCGGTGACTCGGGGGATGGCATGCAGCTGCTCGGTACGCAGTTGACCAACACCTCCGCGTTGTCGGGCAATGACGTGGCTACTTTTCCGGATTTCCCCGCTGAGATTCGCGCCCCGCGCGGGACTCGAGCTGGTGTGAGCGGTTTCCAGGTGCAGTTTGCTTCGCATGAAGTGCATACGCCTGGGGATACTCTCGACGCTTTGGTGGCAATGAACCCGGCTGCCTTGGTGACCAACATTGCGGATTTGCGGCCGGGCGGTTTATTGATCGTCGACGAAGATAGCTTCGAAGACAAAGATCTGAAGCTGGCCGCGTTGAGCACTAATCCGCTGGAAGAACCGATGATGGAAAATTATCGGTTAGCGAAGGTGCCCATAACCAAGCTGACCCGAACGGCGGTGCAGTCATTGGGACTGAGCATGAAGGAAGCAGATCGCTGCCGCAACTTCTTCGCGATGGGTATGGTCTATTGGCTGTACGGTCGTGATATGGACGCGACTCTACGTTTTATTCGTACGAAGTTTTCCAAAGCGGCTGATGTTCAAGAAGCCAATGAACGCGCGCTGCGAGCCGGTTGGGCTTTTGGTGAAACAACTGAGTTGCTGGGAATTTCCTATCAAGTCGAATCCGCATCTTTGCCACCTGGCAAGTATCGTAACGTGATGGGCAACCAGGCTTTGGCTTGGGGGCTGATGGCAGCTGCGCAACTGAGCGGCAAGGAACTATTCTACAGTTCGTACCCGATCACGCCTGCCAGCGATATTCTTCATGAGCTGTGCAAGTACAAGAACTTTGGTGTTTGTACGGTACAAGCTGAAGACGAAATCGCGGCCATGTGCGCCATCATCGGAGCCTCGTATGGTGGTTCGATGGCGGTCACTACCAGCAGCGGGCCAGGGATTGCTCTGAAGGCCGAAGCGATGGGCTTGGCCGTGATGATTGAGTTGCCATTGATTGTGATTGATGTGCAGCGCGGTGGTCCAAGTACTGGTTTGCCAACCAAGACAGAACAAGCGGACTTGCTGCAGTTGCTCAACGGCCGCAACGGTGAGGCGCCTATTCCAATTTTGGCCGCGCGTAGCCCTGGTGACTGTTTCGATACCGCCGTCGAAGCATGGCGGATTGCGACTCAGTTCATGGTACCAGTGGTCATCTTGTCGGATGGCTATATCGCCAACGGTGCTGAGCCGTGGATTATTCCTGATATGAACAAGCTGAAGCCAATTACGATTACGCATCCTGGTGCGAAGAAAGAGGGCGACGGAAAGTTCATGCCGTACGCTCGAAATGAATTCTTGGCTCGACCTTGGGCGATTCCTGGAACGCAGGGTTTGATGCATCGTGTCGGTGGTCTTGAGAAGCAAGATGGCACCGGCAACGTTAGCTACGATGCGGAGAATCATCAGAAGATGGTTCATATTCGGGCTCAAAAAGTCGCGAACATTGCCAAAGTCATTCCACCTCAAGAGGTTTTCGGACCTGCTAAGGGTGAGATGCTGGTGATTTCATGGGGCGGCACTTACGGTGCCTGCCATACGGCTGTCGACGAAGCGATCAAGGCCGGGCGTAAGGTAGCGCACTGCCACCTTCGGCACTTGAATCCCTTCCCCGCCAACCTGGGCGACATCATCGCGAAATACGAATCGGTGCTTGTGCCAGAATTGAACATGGGGCAGCTGATTCAGTTGATTCGTCACAAGTACCTCGTGGATGCGATTGGCTTCAACAAAGTCAAAGGCAAGCCATTTTCGGTTGGCGAATTGCTCGACAAGATCCTTGAGCTTACGACAAAGTCCACGAAGTTGGTCGCGGCATCGGCGGCCAATTAAATCTCCAGTGCTCAGTGTTTAGTCTGATTTGCAAAAGTCGGGCTATCACAATATCCGTAACACCTTCAACTGCATCCGAATAAACGAAGAATCCGATGAATCTACCAGTGCTGACCGCCAACGATTTTGCAAGCGACCAAGACATTCGCTGGTGCCCAGGTTGCGGCGACTATTCCATTCTGGCGCAGATGAAGAAGATGCTTCCGGAGCTTGGTTTGCCGCCCGAACAGATTGTGTTCGTATCGGGCATCGGCTGCTCCAGCCGCTTTCCGTATTACATGAATACTTATGGCATGCACAGTATTCATGGTCGTGCTCCAGCAGTGGCGACAGGTTTACGAGTTGCACGGCCGGATCTCAAGGTGTTCGTGATCACTGGTGATGGCGACGCGCTCAGCATCGGGGGCAACCACTTCATTCACTTGATTCGTCGCAACGTCAATTTGACGCTCGTGCTGTTTAACAACCGCATCTATGGTTTGACCAAAGGCCAGTACTCACCGACCAGTCCTGAAGGTCAAGTCACGAAGAGTACTCCGATGGGCTCTGTTGATCATCCACTGAATCCGATTTCGGTAGCGCTGGGTGCAGAAGCGACTTTCATCGCGCGTTCGGTTGATACTCAGATCAAGCATTTGGCAGCGACTCTGTATCGCGCGGCTCAGCATCGCGGTACTGCGGTGGTTGAGGTCTATCAAAACTGCAACGTGTTCAACGATGGCGCATGGAGTTACGCGCAAGACAAAGCGACTCGCGAAGATACCACCTTGGAACTCGAACACGGCAAGCCGATGATCTTTGGCAAGAATCGGGACAAAGGTATCCGCTTGAACGGACTGAAGCCTGAGATCGTTGACTTAACCACCGGGTTCTCACACGATGATTTGCTGTTCCATGACGAGAAAGCCGATTCGACTCTGGTGCATCTATTGGCTCGTATGCGTCGCCCCGAGATGCCTGAGCCGATTGGGGTAATGCGAGCCGTTGAAGCGCCTATTTTCGAAGATCAAGTCCGCGGGCAGATCGATCAAGCGATCAATGCTCGTGGCAAGGGTGATTTGAACAAGCTGTTCAATAGCGGCGATACTTGGCAGGTCGCTTAGGCATCGGTCGCGACCAGTGCAGTAGCTGGTTTTGTGAGCAACCGCAGGATTTTTTGTAGCTGGTTTTCTCCTGACCCGCTACTGATCCTAAGACACGTCCTTGGCGTAAGGTAGTTCGGGCGGTTTCGTTGCGGAAAGCGATCGCAAGGATACGCAAGCAACAACCGGATCATCCCCTCGCGGCTGTGTTCATGTCCTTGCTTGCCAAAACAGACAAGGATTTGGAGCGAGAAGCAGCACCGTGCTATAATGTGATTGAGGGAAGCAATCTGCCTAAACCGGTTCGTAATACGCTGGTCGACGTATTCGTAAGTTGGCTTGAGCAAAGATTATGCAACAGAGGTAAAAAGGAGATAGAAGAGATGTTGGTTGGACAGCTACCTGACCTTCGGGAAACTCAGTCAGGCAAAGACCTGATTGCAATCGGAAAAGCAGAGGGAAAAGCAGAAGGCAAAGCAGAGGGCAAAGCGGAAGGCTTGATAAAGCTGCTTGAAATTCGATTTGGGAAAGTATCTACGGCTCTGCAAAATCAAATCATGAAGATCGAAAGCGATCAAAAACTCGATCGGTTGTATGAACGCGCTTTGGCGATCACCAAGCTGGCTGATTTCAAGGTAAATTAGGCGGAAATTCTAGATCTCGGGGCGGGGCGTTGTGAATTGAGCGCAGATGCGCGAAAATGCAAGCGATAGTCGGTTGGCCTTTGGGGCCACCCATCTGTGACAAACTCTCGCTAAGCAGTCAGTAGTCTATGAACGCCCCATCTGCGACAAAGGATTCTTCAGTCAGCTCGCCCTCGTATCCGTTCTTTGCGCAGCTGGCGAGTACCATCAATTCTGGGCTGGCGCGTTCAATCATCTTGGCGGGGAATGTCAACGATCTTTACTTTGATGGAAGCCAGTATGTTCCGCTGGTCCCTTTTCTCTTGACGAAGACGACCGTTCCGGGGCTGATTCAGATTGTCTATGAGCTGAACGGACCGGTCCGGATGAGTGAAGAGCATCGGCTGAAGTTGCGGGAGGCTTGGGCTGCATGGAAGACTGGTGTCGATGTGAATACACTCGCGCTGAAAGATCTCACCGCCGAAAGCTCGAAAATTGAATTGCGTCGAAAAGAGTTTGATCAATACATGCGCGACGCGATCGGCAACGCCACGCAAGCGCTTGAATTTCTGAGGCAATTGACGATCTGTTCGCGGACGTCGTTGCGCGAGAATCTACTGATTTTCATCGAGGCCGCCGACATGCTGCTGCCAGCCGGCGATGGCGATGTGGCTCGCATGAATGACATGCAGGTTCGGCGGGTCGCAATCATGACCGATTGGTTTAGCGATCCGTTGTTCTTTTCGGGACGCGATTCGGTGTGTTTGGTGGCCGAGTCGCGAAGCTTGATTCATCCACGCGTAGCACGTTTGCCGCAGGTCATCTCAGTCGATATACCCAGCCCTGATCTAGCCACTCGGCGGCACTTTATTCAGTGGCACCGCAACCAGCCGACGACCAGTGCGATTCCCGTGAACGAATCATCCAGCGACTCGGCTGGGCAAGGTGGTCCAGCCGAAGTCGATACTCTCGGTGAGGCGACGGCGGGCTTGTCGATCCACGCACTGCGGCAGTTGATGTTGGCATCGACCTACTATCGACGACCCGTGTCGCGCGACGATGTGGTTCGCCAAGTCGAGCATTTCATCCAGAGCCAACTGGGTGAGGATGTGGTTGAGTTCAAGAAGCCTAAGCATACGCTCAAGGACATTGTTGGCTTCTCGAACCTGAAGAAGTTCCTGCAAGAGTACATGATGCCCCGGTTGAAGTTACCGGATGACCGGGCACTGCCAGGGGCAGCAGTGGCAGGTGCCATCGGCGGCGGCAAGACGTTTATTTTTGAAGCGGTGGCTTCGGAACTGGATATGCCGGTGCTGGTCCTCAAGAGCATCCGCAGTCAATGGTTTGGACAGACAGACGTGATCTTTGAACGGTTGCGTCGAGTGCTTGAAGCGCTTGAAAAAGTGGTCATCTTTGTCGACGAAGCGGATACTCAATTTGGTGGTGTGGGTGAAGGAACACATGAGACGGAGCGGCGGTTGACGGGTAAGATTCAAGGGATGATGAGCGATCCGGTGCTGAGAGGAAAGGTCATCTGGTTGTTGATGACGGCCCGGATTCACTTGTTGTCGCCCGACATTCGTAGACCTGGTCGGGTGGGGGATTTGATCATTCCCATTTTGGATCCGGTTGACCAAGATCGGTTGGACTTCATCGCTTGGATGCTTAAGCCGGCGGGTGAAGTAGGAGTAAATCTGGCGGGTTGGATGGACAAAGAAGCCTTGCCGCCGGACTTTTCAGCGGCAGGCTTCGCGGCTTTGCGCAGTCAGATCAAAGCGATTCCGCCCAAAACTGAGGAGGAATTGAAGGCGACCATTGGAGACTTTATTCAACCTGCGATCGGCCAAACCCGGCGATATCAGACGCTGCAAGCGTTGGTTAACTGCACACGCCGGAGTTTGTTGCCGGATCCCAAAGTAACTGATGAACAGCGCGCCTTATGGGAACGGGAAATCAGCCTGTTAGAGGCGCAGGGCATTCGGTGACCATAAAAGTAAATTGAAACTGAGAGAGTAGAAACCAAGTAACGCAGAGCTCATGAAGGCTTTGAAGAGAGAGGTATTCCGATGTTCCGATCGATGGCTTTAGTTTCAACCCTGTTCGTGTTTGCTTTCGCGGCAGCGACGACCCACGCGCAGGAAGAGTTTTCCAAGCTGGTGGGAGGGACAGCGGTTCAGCCTGTGGTGGCTGGTAAAAACGTCTCCGTGCCGTACATCACTTGGGGTGGTGACGTGGCGACATTCTTAGCCAACGGTGGCCTGCAGACCGAAGCTGGCTCGGCGTATCAGGCGGCTGGTTTGCAAGTCAACTTAACGGCCGGCGATGATTTCGTGGGCCAAGTTAAAAACTACTTGAGCGGCAAGTCCCCTTTTCTGCGCGGCACGATGCACATGTTGGGCCAGGCCAGCGAAGTGATTGCTTCGGATCCTCGCACCAAACCCGTAATCATCCTGCAGTTGTCTTGGAGTGCTGGTGATCACATCGTTAGTCGCGAGAGCATTCGCAAGCTGAATGACTTGAAGGGCAAGAAGATTGCTTGTCAGCAAGGTGGACCGCACGTCGGACTGCTTTACGATTCACTAGCTGCAGCGCAGTTGACCAACAAAGATGTAACCATCGTGTGGACGAAAGATCTTACGGGCCCTGGTGGGGCTGCCGAACTGTTCCGCAAGGACAGTACGATTGACGCGTGCTGCGTGATTACGCCCGACATGTTGGGATTGACCGGTGGGATGGATAGCAGCGGTAGCGGTGCCGAAGGAACGGTTAAGGGGGCGCGGGTGCTGAATAGTACCCAGCAGATGAGCCGCTCCATTGCTGACGTGTATGCCGTTCGACGCGACTGGTTTGATGCCAACCAGGATTGGGTCAAGAAGTTCGTGGCTGGTTATTTGAAGTCGTCGAGCCAGTTGGTCACGATGCGCAAAGAGTTCGAAGACACGAAGAAAATGAGCCCCGCGTATCGCGATATTCTTGCGAAGAGTCAGAAGATCTTCGGTGAAGAAGTTCTGCCAACCCTGGAAGTGGATGCGCACGGTTTATTGCTGGACTGCACCTTTGTCAGCCAAGCGGGACAGATGGAGTTCTTTAACGGTGGTGAACAGAACCTCAGCGGTTTCGATGTAAAGATGTCAGAGGCGCTGAAATTGGCGACCGAATGGGGCTATGCGAAGTCAAGAAACGGTTTTGATCCAAACAAGTTTGACTATAAAGAGATCGCCAAGTTAGCTGGACTGGAATACAAAGAGCCTAAGTTTAGTGAGCGCTTTGAAGCTACGCCGGAGTCAACCGATACCTTCCTGGGAGCCAATTTAGATGCGAACACGATTGTGGATTTCACGATCAACTTCGAGCCGAACCAAATGGAGTTTTCGGCGGATCGCTATGGCGCCGAATTCAATCGAGCATTAAAGGCTGCAGCCACGTTCGGTAATGCTCGTGTCGTGATTCGGGGGCACTCTGACCCAACCAAAACACTAATTGACTTTGTAAAGGCGGGCATGAGCAAGGGCTTGATCAAACAAACCGGCGTTCAAGGCAATTACAAGTACTTTTACAAAGGCGCTCCGCTGGATGTAACTAACATCAAGACAGTATCGGAACTCATCGAATCGGGTGCATTCGCGGGTGGAAAGGAAGATCCAACTGTGACAATGCATGCGGCCATGGATTTGTCGAAGAAGCGGGCGGATCAAGTTCGCGATGCGCTATCGAAGTATGCGACTCAGTTGGGCGTGAAGGTGGATTTGTCGCAAATTACACCGGTTGGGGCGGGAATTTCTGAACCGATTGTGACCAAGCCAACTTCGCTGGCGCAAGCGAAGGAGAACATGCGGGTTGAGTTTCGTATTGTGAAGGTCGACGCTGAAACAATTGCGCCGAGTGATTTCAATTTCTAGAGAACTTGTCCTTGATGTTGTCTGAGGGCCTTGCTGGATGATTCGAAATATCGGAAGTGTCTTGGTTTGGGCTGTGGCAGTGCTCGGCATGTCTGCTCAGCAAGCGCTGCCAGCGGATAGCACGGTCGTTGTTATCCTGGACGATTCGGGATCGATGAAGCAGCATATGCCAAGTGGCATGTTGCGGATCGATGCGGCGAAGCAAGCGCTGGCTTCGGTGCTGTCACAATTGCCCCCTGATACGCGCGTCGGAGTGTTGGCGCTGAACACACAGCTGAACGGCGATCACTGGATTGTACCGATGGGCAAGATTGGCGAAGCTGATTGGCGAGGGCGGGTGGAGAGCATCAGGGCTGAGGGTGGTACGATGCTGGGCGAGTTCTCCAAAGTTGGTGCAGATGAGCTGCTCAAACTGCGGTCGACGGATCGTTATGGGAGCTATCGGTTACTAATTGTTACTGATGGAGAGGCGTCCGATCCCGCGGTGCTGAGTAGTTATTTGCCGGATATCCTGTCTCGCGGGCTGACGTTGGACGTGATCGGCGTCAGTATGGCGAGCGAGCACTCGCTGGCAAATTTGGCACATTCGTATCGGAGCGCGGATGACGCCGAGTCGTTGACGGCGGCAATTTCGGAAGTGTTTGCAGAAACGACCGGTGATGACCAGAGTTCTCAAGCTGATTTCGATTTAATTGCGGGTTTGCCGGACGGAGTATCCGAAGAGATTATCAAGAGCCTGATGGTGGTGAACAATGAACCGATTGAAGCGGTTACACTGCCACCTGATCAAGGTGGCGCTAGATTTCAACTCCCATCGCAACCCAGTCAGATTAACGGCAGCAAGATTTTCGGCGGGCTTGTCTGCTGTGTGGGGTCGATGTTTTGTTTGTTTGTGTTGGGCGTGATTATCTTGAAGGCCGTCTTTGGGCAGCGTCGTAAGTAGCGGAAGCCGTCAAGGACTTGTTAAGTTTTGGGTAGCGGAAGCCGTCAAGGCTTTCGGCAGTGAGTTGAGCGGCATGTTCGAAATGCTTGACGCATTCCGCTACCAGTGTTTATGAGAGTTTCCTTTTTCCGAGCGTCGAATACGTGAGTAAAGCAAAGATCTTTCTAGCTTGCATGGTTTGGCTGGTCCTGTTGTCGATCGGTGTCATGCTCTATCGCTTGTGGTACGTACCATCGGTGGCTAAGCAGGAAGAACAAAAGCAGAAAGAAGTTCTCGAAGCGACATCGGGCGAATCGAATTACAGCCAGCACATCAAAATTGGGCTCGATGGTTTTTCAGGTTACGCGATTTTGCGTTCGACGGACTTTAATCAACAGCTCCGGAGTTCGGGGATCAAGGCCGAGACGGTGGATGACGGCGCCGACTATGACAAGCGGTTAGCGTCGCTCGCCTCAGGCGAATTGCAGATGGCAGCGTTTCCAATCGATGCGTTGCTGAAAGCAAGTTCCAAAGCAAAGTCGATGCCGGCGACCATTATTGCCATCATCGATGAATCTCGTGGTGCGGACGCAGTGGTGGCGTACAAGGATCGCTATCCATCGGTCGAATCTCTCAATACGGCAGAGACTCGGTTTGTGTTGGTGGAAGGTTCGCCCAGCGACACTTTGACACGTATGTTGATTAATTCACGTTTCTTTAGCAACGTGACTCCGCAAGCGATTGTTGGGGTTTCCAACGAGAAGGAACTGGTGGCTCGCTACCGCAAAGCAACGCCGGGTGGCAATGAGGTTTTTGTGACCTGGGAACCAGTCGTGAGTGACCTGCTCAAGAACGAGCAAATGAAAGTGGTTTTCGATAGTAACGAACAGACGGGCTACATTGTTGATGCATTGGTGGTTAGTCGCGACTACTTGATCAAGAATGAACCTACGGTGAAGAGTGTCCTGGAGTGTTACTTCAGAACGCTTTATGCGTTGAATAATGAGGCAGACACCGGGGTGGAGCGACGTGCGAACCTCAAGGAGTTGATTCGTAGTGACGCCAAGAGTTCAGGTATGAATCTTGAAAAAGAACAGGTCGACCGCTTGGTCGATGGCATTGTTTGGAAACACACACAAGACAACTTTGCTCATTTCGGTCTCGGTGGAGTCGCCACGCATATTGAAGATATGATCGATCGAGTTCGTCGAGTGTTGGTCGATACCAAAGGACTCGAGAGCGATCCGACGCAGGGCGATTCAAGTCGATTGTTTAGTCAAAAAGCGTTGCGAGACCTGCAAGCTTCAGGCTTTCACGCAGGTAGTTCACCCGAGGTTGTCCAAGGTGATAAGCCGCTGGCAGCGCTCACCGAAGAGCAGTGGAAGGGGCTGTCGCATGTTGCGACCTTGCAGGTGCCTCCTTTGGTTTTTGCGAGAGGAACATCGACCTTGACTGGGCGCAGTGAGGTGATTCTGGATGACTTGGTCGAGATGTTGAAGAGTTTTCCGTTGTACTATTTGACGATTGCCGGCAACGCGAGCAGCAAAGGTGATTTGGAAGCCAATCGCGAGTTGGCTAAACAGCGGGCTGCGGCTACCCTACAATACCTGCAAGCGAAGGGGGTACCCGCGGCTCGGATGAGGGCGGCGAGTGGCGAAATCACCGGCGAAACTTCGGTCACATTTCGGCTTGGGCAAGTACCTTACTAGAATGTTGAGGCTGCCGCGTATTCCAAGAATGGTAACTCACCGACGAAACCTAGAACGTGGATCCGGTTAAACGCAAAGTAATCTCCGAACTCTTCTTCGCGCCGAGTGTGGTGCTGCCCATTGTGGGAGGCATCAGTGCTGGCATGTTATCGTGGGCGATGGGAGGGAATGCATCGCTGACGATGGGAGCGATCGCCGGTGTGCTTGGCGGTCTTGGCTGGATGATGACTCGGATCATTTTTAAGGTTGAAGCGATCACCGAAGCTGCGATGCGGTTCGAGCAAGAACAAGTGATCAAGGCTGAGAACGAGCAACTTGATCGGCTGATGCAGAAGCTTGAGAGTGATAAGGACGAACGTACACAAGACTATTTGATTCTGCTAAGATCTTTGCGCGATGATTTTCAGAACCATACCAGTCAGCCCGGTGTGCAATTTCGGAGTTCGCGAGTTCGCGAGCAGGTCAGTGCCATATTTAACGCCGCGGTGGAGCAACTGGGCAATTCCTACAAATTATGGGAATTGTCCGAGAACCTGGGAGGAGAGCCGCGTCGTAAAGTACTTGCCAACCGCGAGCAGATTTTACAAGAGGTGAGCGCCACAATCGATCGATTGCAGTTGGCTGTGACGCAAATCAAAGAGATGATCCGTCAGGATGAGAAAACCGATTTAGCCTCGATGCGCGAGGAACTCGAAGCCACGATGCGTATCGCTCGGCGCACCGAAGAAAAAATGAGAGAGATTGAGAAGTCAACGTCAATTAACGATTCATCCATCCGAGAGTAACGAGGTAAGTTTAGATGTTCAAGGCAGTTGCTAAATACTTTCGCGCGGTCTATTACTTGATGACATTCCGAGTCGACAAGGCGAGCGAAACGCTGCGTATGAATCCTGGTGTGATGTCGGCGAATTATGATCGCATCATCAGTGAGAAAAAGGCTCGACTAAATCAGTACAAAGACGCAGTCAGCGCCATGATTGCGCAGGAAGAAGCAAAGAAGGAAAAGCTACGTTCTGTCACAGAAGAAATCGGCAAGCTTGAGAAGTTGCGAGCTGGTGCGGCGGCTAAGGCCAAGAAGCTGGTCGAGCAATACTCGGGCAATCCTGAAGCGGTTAAGGGAGATCCTGAGTATCTGAAGTGCCAGTCAGCATTCAAAGACTTTTCGAGCACATTGGCTGAAAAGCAAAAGCGTGCTTCGGAGATCGATGAAGACCTGAAGCAGTTAATGTCGAATGTGAGCGGCCATAAGACTTCGATTCAAGCGTTGATGCGAGAGCTCGATCGGCTGAAGGAAGAGAAGCATGATGCGGTAGCGGATGTGCTTTCGGCGTCGGAAGAAAAGCAGATCGCAGACATGATGACGGGACTGACCAACGATCGTACCAGCGAAGAACTGCATGAGCTGCGGGAACTGCGACAGAAGTCGGCTGCAAGCGCCCGCATTAGTCGCGAACTGGCTGGTATGGATACAAAGAAAGAGGAAGCAGAATTTCTTGAGTACACGCAAGCCAGCGAAGCGGACGACGAGTTCGATGCGTTGATTGGCTTGGCCAAGAAAGAATCCGCTTCGCCAGCGGCGCCTCAAAAGGACACGCCGATTCCAGAGGCATAAGGTTGAGCATAGTTCCAGGGTTTCGCCGGTGTCCTACGAAACCAGCAACATCGCCGAATTTTGCTGAGCGCCCAGTTTGGCGTTGAGGTCGGCCATGTTGCAGTGAGGGATTGGAAGGCTGAGTCGCGCCGCTTTCCCTCGCTTACGCTTCCGGTTAGTTGATCGAATTGGAGTAAATCAAATGAAACGATGGTTTTCGTTCCGTAAACTAGCGGCTGCCTCAGTTGCTGCTGTCTGTGTAGTGGTAGTGGGTTGCACGCCGGCTAGCAATGAGCCTGGCAAGGGAGCTGCAGGTGGAAGTTCGTCGTCAGGCGCTGGAGGTAAGCCGCCGGTGTTCTCACTGGCTTGGAGTGAATATCCGTCGTGGAGTGTGTTTGGTGTTGCGGACAAGGAAGGCTTGCTCGACGGCAAAGAGGGCTCGCAGGGCTCTATCGAGAAGAAGTGGAACGTGGACATCGTTCTCAATTACGCGGAGTACGATCCGTGTCTCTCGATGTACGGAGCGAACACCACCGATGCGGTTTGTATCACCAACATCGACATCCTCTCGCCAAGCTTGAAGCGAGCTTCAGTGGCGATCATGCCAACCTCGACGAGCGTCGGTGGTGACGCGTGCATCGCAGTGGGTATTGAGAATATTGAGGGCCTGAAAGGCAAGAACACTTGGGGACTTGAAAAATCGGTTTCGCAATTTGCCTTTGAACGTGCATTGATCGCCAAAGGGATGGATCCAAAGGATTTCCCTTTCAAGAATCAGGACCCTGCAGTTGCTGCAACAGGCATGCAGGCTTCGCAAGCCGATTTCGAATCGATCATGGTTTGGAACCCGTTTGCCTTGCAGACTTTGCGTTTGCGGAAAGAAGCCAAAGTGCTTTTCGATTCTTCTAGCATTCCAGAAGAAATCATCGACATGGTCGTGGTTGGTAAGGAAACGCTGGGACGTCCGGGTGGAAATAGGTTTGCTTACGCAGTACTCGATGCGTTTTACGAAGTAAACAAGTTGATTGCAGATCCGAAGACCCAGGACAAGACCTTGGTCGCACTCGGTGAGCAATTCAGCAAGCTCAATGCTGAAGACATGAAACTAGTGTTGACTCAAACCAAGTTCTACGATTCGGCGGATAAAGCTTTGACCTTGTTCACAGGAGACAAGTTCCAAAAAGAAACGATGCCGATGGTTGCTAAGTTCTGCGTCGATCATGAAATGTGCGCCAGTATGCCAGCCTTTGGATTTGGCGATGCTGCAAAGCAACTGAACTTTGATCCGCAGTTCTTGAATGGTCTCAAGGACGGCATTACTCCGGATCAAGTGAAGTAGCTCGAGAATCCGACAAATGTGTAGCTGGTTTCGTGAGAAACCAGCTACATCGAATTTCAGGTCAAGTAATGGCCAACAATACATAGAGGCGCGGAATGATTCGTCGGCCGATTCCGATTTGGTTGGTCTATACATTGGGTGTGACTGGGATTGTCGTCGTATTGGCGATTTACGCGGCACTTTCAATTCGGCAGACTCGTATCAACCCCGACCAGAACATTTTTCCCGGTATCCAAGCGCTGGGCGAAGGCTTGGGCGAGATCACCAAAGTACGCGGCGGTGAAGGCAACCCGAAGCCGAGTTGGTTGAGTGTTGATCTGCGTGCAACATATTGGCGATTGTTTCTTGGATTGATGTCTGGCGTAGTGTTGTCGGTAGTGGTTGGAATTTTGATGGGGTCGTATACCTTCATCGAAGCTTTGTTGAATCCCATCATCACCTTCTTTGCAAAAATCCCGCCGACTGCCATGTTGGCGGTTTACATGGTGGTCTTCGGAATCCACCTGAAGATGTACGTGGCCATGATCGCGTTTGGCGTGTTCTTCACGATGGCTCAATCTATTTACCAAGCGGTAAAGAAGGATGTAGATTCGGACCATATCGATAAAGCCTATACGCTGGGAGCGTCGGAGCTTGAAGTAATCTTGGAAGTGATTTGGAATCAGGTTCTTCCTCGAGTGCTCGAAAACCTACGGTTGCAGATTGGACCCGCCATGGTCTTTTTGATTGCGGCGGAATGGTCGTTT
>JANRMD010000470.1:0-11139 GCA_033761895.1 Pirellulaceae bacterium
GATCGCTCAAGAGGCCATGCGTCACAGCGATATTAAGTTGACGATGAAAGTTTATGCGGATAGTGATCAGATGGACGTTGCTGGCGCGGTTGAAAGTCTTCCGAGTTGGACCCCGAAATATGCCCCAGAAGTCTCACTGACCCCAGGATATGCCCCTAATTCCGACCCGTTATGGCAAGAATCGGCACATAACGGCACACATCCAGAAACCACCATATCGGCTGAAGAAACGAAAAAACCCTTGGAAAACGTTGATTTTCCAAGGGTTTCGTCAGTCGGGGTGATAGGATTCGAACCTACGACCCTCTGGTCCCAAACCAGATGCGCTAGCCAGGCTGCGCTACACCCCGAACGAGAATGGTTGTAGTCGATCAACGCTATTCTGACAATGCGACCTAAGCCCTGGTTCTAGCCTTCGGCAGTGATTTCGCAAATTTTTTGTTCCGTCGGGGCGCGAAAAGCGGCTTCAGCGCAACACCGTCGGCTGCATACCGGCCTGAAGAACGTCACGCGAGGCGGTATTGCCTACGCTAGTGGTTGTTTGCAACGGGGCAGAATAGGGGCTCGAAGCCAATCGGGGTAAAGACAGAGGGGGCAAAACCAGTGGACTGCGAACAGGCGCGATGGGCCGCAAGCCACTTGTCGCGTATTGCGGAGGAGTCACGGGTGGTGTGTAAGCCGGTGGCATGTAGGGTGAGCTCTGCAGTGCACTCTGGGACGCGTTCTGCGAAGCATTCGGTAATCTGCTCTGGGGAGCCGCAGGGCCTGCGTTGGCCAAGCTGGATTGAGAGGGAGCCTGCTCCACGGCTCGCCAACCCGACTGAGCTGGAGCGGTCGTGGCGGCGTAGGTGTTGGCTGGCGCGGTATAGGACACGCCATAACCGTTGGTTGCGGGTGCCCAGGGGAGAACGCGCTGCTGAGCCAAAATGGGCAATCGAAACAGTGGTTGCCTGGGCGTGGCTGCATAAACCGTGGCTGGGGCAACTGACTGCGACTGAGGGAGTTCGGTCTGCACTAACTGCTGACGAATTTCAGTCGCTTGAACCGGCTGGTAGACCACAACCTTTTGCTGACGTGGCACCCATTGCTGCGTGAGCACGGGGTTGGAAACTTGTTGCGTCTGCGGTGTCCAGTTCGTGACCGGAACGTACTGATAAGCCTGAACGGGTTGCTTGAATGGGTTCCACCACCCAGTCACCTTAGGCTGCATTACATACTGAGTGTTGGGCACGTAAGTCGTTTGCGGAACTTGCTGCACTTGCGTCGTTACGCGAGGCTCATAGACAGTTTGCTCAACCGTTCGCGCCTCCCAGCGGGTGACGGGGACACTGACCGGTACAAGTTGCTGCTGAAAGACACGGCCGGTAGCTGGATCGCGGACTAGCCACGGTTTGCTGGGTGCAGTCGATGCTGGCGAGTTTGTGTTTGGGTTACCGCTGGTTTCGTTGGGTACTGCACCGTTTGGAGCCGGACTTGGGGCAGTGGAATTAGCATTTTGTCCATGAGTTACAGAACCCACGATTACCAAGAGTATGGTTAGCCCAGATTGACAGGCCGCTTTCCTAATTTTTTGGATGCGAGAAGTCAATTTCAATGCCTCCAATGGTTTAGGCAGCGGATGGCTGAACAAAAAAACTTTCACCTCGCCGTCATAATCGCTTCGCTTTGCATCGGCGGTTCTTAGGGAACACATTGAGCCACAATCGGCAGTTTTTTTCGAAAAATACCAATTTGGTCTGCAAAACGGCGAAACAGCAAGATGGGTAGCCGAACCCCTAGAATCAGGAACAGAAATGGCCAAGTTTCCCAAATCAGCGTTCAAACACCTTGTCCAAAGGGAATCGGTAGTAAGAATAGCGAACGCCGGGAACGAGCCTGACGTAAAATTGAATAGTGGGCCAATCGGAAAACACCCAAACTTAGACAGCCTGGGATAATTTTCGATATTGCACTGAACTTACTTGGATTTGTTGATTATTATCGCCTTTTAGTGAAGTTCGAAGAGATTTTGGTTTCGGTCACCAACTCGCTGGCCGAAATAGCTAAAAGGCGGAACTCGGCGGAAGTTTTACAATCAGCGGTACATTTTCCAACTGCAAAGTCTGCGAAAATGAAAGACAACACTGAAGCCACCAAAACGCTTAAGCGATTTACGCTCGAGGAAGCCAATGCGATGCTTCCTCTGGTCCGATCGATCGTTAGCGATATTTGCGAAGTTTTTCGCAATGTGACCGGTCGCCGAACAGACCTTCATCGCTTGCTCCGCAAGGGGGCTCGCAAAGCCGGCCAGGTTTACGACGACGAAGTGGCCGAAAGTCGCGCGGACTTACAGGAAGAATACGATCAGATCTGGCGCTTCCGCGAAGAACTGGAATCGCTGGGCGTGTTCTTGCGCCAGCCCGAAGAAGGTTGGATTGAGTTTCCAGCATCAATTGTTGGACGTGAGGCGTTCTTCTCGTGGCGACTAGGCGAAGATCACATTCAATTCTGGCGCGAAGCCGATGCTGCTTGGTCGAACCGTAAGGCCTTGTTGACGATGGACAGTGCCGAGAACTAGCAGGCTGCTGAAGAACACCTACCCGCGACGTCAGTTTTGATCGTCAGTTTTGATGTTGCGAGTTTCGGGCTTTCGCAAACCGAAGCGTTAGCGAGGGACCAAGTTGCGGTGTCGACTTGACGATCCAGAAGGTCCCTCGCTAACGCTTCGGGTTACTTTCTGACAGACAGGCTTCTGCATCACTGCATGAAGATTCACTGCTGCATCAGGTTCCATCAAACAGCTCCGCAATCGTGAAGTTCACGATGCGGAGCGTGTGTCAAGCTCGCGCCTATTCGTTCTCATCCGCCGGAGGAGGCGGGATAAACTTGGGCGCGGTAGGTTCGATGCGTTCGGTTTCTGGTGTGAACGCAGGTTTCTTGGCGGCCGGTTCAGAGTGTTCCCAATTTTGAAATTCACGCTGAAACGAGTCCAAGTGTTTGCGAAGCTCGCGGTAGCTGGCTCCGAAGTTGCGAGCGACTTCAGGCAATTTGCTACCAAAGAGCATCAAGGCGATGACCCCAAAGGCCATCATTTCTTGGTAACCTAAGCCAAACATGGCGTTGCAAGCCCTCAGCGACTAGTTGGAAGGAAGCGAAAATCTTAAATCCAAAACGACTATGACTTTGTGTCGCTTTCGATCTTTTCGGATTCGCTTGGTCCCTCGCGCATGCCTGCCTTGAACTCGTTGGCGCTTCGCCCCAAGTTCCGCATCAAACTGGGTAATCTCGAACTGCCGAACACGAGCAGCATAATTACCATGAAAATGAGAAGTTCTTGAATTCCCAAGCCGAACATAGCAGTTCCAATTCCTAGCAATCGCCTTCGCGGGCCAATCGATTTCTCGTCACTCAGCTCGCGATGCCAACAATCAGCGAAAGCAGGCCAGTCACCCCCACCGTGAGAGTACCGCCAGGACCGTTTGTCAGCGTTAACATGTAGTCTATTCTAAAGCAGGCGGTGTAGCTGTCAAACGCACCGCACATTTGCCATATTTAGACTAAAGCCGGAAAATCGGTAATGGTAGACCGGTCTTTCTTGCCAACAGTTGATAAAATCTACGCGCAGGCTTATTCCCTTCCGAAAAATCACTGAGCAGCTCGGGCAGGCGAAGCCCGGGTTGTGATTCGAAATTTGCCCCATGGAAGCGAGCCCCGCTCTTGGACAGGATGTCCAAGGCGCCTAGTTTCCTTCGAATCGTCAATGTTCATCGCGGCGGCTGACGCACAATCGCGGATGGCTGGCCAACAACATGTGACTTCTTAAATGTGGGGCGGCAAGGATGCGTGGTTGCGGATTTCGATGGTCATTCTGTTTGGCTGCAGCATGTTTGGGGCTGACGATGGCAGCCAACACGGGATTTGCGCAGGCACCTGATACCACCCCAACCACAGAGCCAAGCTCGCTGCCCCTGCCGCAGCATCCCGGACGAGTCGCACCTAATTCCGAATTCTCACGCCCTAAAGCCGCTCAACCTAACCGAGAATCGCATGCACCAAGCCCCACGGCTGCTTCGAGCATCCGCCGCGGTGGCAAGACCCCCATGCCCGGTCGACCCGCGCGTGGCCTCTTGCCTCCAGGCGAGCAAGAGGGCGATGCGAGCGAAGAATCCGGTGACGAAGCGGCAGATGAAGCGGTTGATCCAGGCCTACTCCGCTTTTTGCCACACGAACTGTACGACGGCGGCCTGATCATTGAATACATCTACACCGGCGAAACATTCAATAAAGCCCGAGGCGGCCTGAATCGCAATCGTCCAACAAACTACCGCAGCAATCTCGACTTGGTCGCGACCCTAGACACCGAACTAATGAACTGGTGGTCCGGTGGCCGCTTGTTTGTTTACGGACAAAATCTAGTCGGACAACCGCTTTCGCCTTCGGACGTCGGCGACATCCAGCTGTTCAGTAACCTCGATTCAACCGCCAATGGTGATTTCCAAGGACGCCAAGAGACTGCAATCGAAGTCTTTTACAAGTATCGCTTCTCGCCCTACTTCACCGTGCAACCTGACCTTCAATTCATCTCACAACCTGGTGGCATCTACGATGACGCACTACTGGCTGGGTTACGTTTTGAATTGGTCTTGTAACGCCCCGGTACGGGTCCGCGATTCGTCCCAAAGATTTAGAGCCGGCGATCAGCAAGCTTGAGACATCGCTGGGCTTTACCTGCCAACCAATCACTATGCGTGACGGTGATCAACATCGCACCCTCACGCTTAGGGAGTTCGAACAACAATTCGGCCACGCGCTCGGTGTTCACTGCATCAAGATTTCCAGTGGGTTCGTCCGCAAGCAGCAGCAGTGGGCGATTCAGCAGTGCCCGCGCCACGGCAACCCGCTGGCGTTCACCACCGCTGAGCTGCCCCGGCAAGTGATCTACCCGTTCGCCTAGACCTACGTCGCTGATTAACTGCTTTGCGCGTTCAACCGCTTCAGCGCTCGGTTTGCCTGTTGCCATAGCGGGAATTAGCACATTCTCGATCACACTCAACTGCGGTAGTAGGTGGTGGTCCTGGAACACAAAGCCAATCGACTGGTTACGAAACTTGGCTAATTCCTTTGGACCGAGCGAAAACGGATTCACTCCATCCAGGGTAACTTGGCCAGTAGTTGGCGTGTCGAGAGTCCCAAGAATGTAAAGCAAGGTTGATTTACCACATCCACTAGGCCCAACGATCGCTAAGTTCTCCCCTCGCTCCATCTGGAGATTCAGGCCATCGAGCACACGCAGCGTCTCTGCAGCAGTGCGAAACTCTTTTCCCAAATCAGTAACCATCAATGTTGACATCAGACCATCCGTTGCAGCTCTTGGGCGATGAAGTCGCGGTTGAATAAGCAAAAACTGTATTCGCGTGATTCTAGAATGCGACGTTGTCGCTCGGCAATCGTTGCCAACTCAAGCTGCTGCTTGGCAGCGGTTGCCTGGGCAGCGGTGATCTCAGCAAGCCGACGGTTCACGGCGGTCAGCTGATGATGCCACTCCCACTTCGCGCCGCGCTCAGGAATGTTAGCCAACAGTTCACGCTTACGATCCACCAACGATTCCACTTCAGCGGAGTGGGCTGAGTCGACAGGAAGCGTCGTTGGTGTTTCAAAAGCGGATTCGGGGTGGTGCTTGAGTTGCCAAAGCCTCTCGCGCTGCTGCTGGGACGATGCGCCCGTCGAAACCTGTGTTGCGAGCGGTAATCGCAAGGTAGCACTGGCAACAATCACTTCAGGCGGTGTGATTCCAAAGAACTCATGAATGATCGCGTCGGTCAGCTGATCGTACTTGCCGCCGCCAATGCCGTGAATGAATGCATCGCCAACAATCAACCGCATGTACATCGTCGTCAGCAACGCTCGTGGCCGCAGGCAGACACCATCCGACAAAATGCCGAGCCATTGGGAAGCCACCCGATCGCAATCGAGACGGCCTTCGATCACCGCTTGCCACCCCGCTCGATCGCTTAACGTGAGGCTGTCATCGATCAGCTTTACCCACAGCCTTTGACGTTTCGGAGCTTGCGGTCGATACACCCACCAAGGAGCTTCGAGCCAACCGTCTTGTTGCTCAAGTGCTGGCACTGGATGCGCTTGACTGCGAATATGATGCAGCGCTCGATAGTGCTCCCGCTGCGCATTGTAAACCGATTGCAAACGCGGCAATTCACTCAGCAACTGCACGCTAAAGCGCGCGAACGCGCGGGTGCTGACCAGTTGGCTCAGCGGAACCTCCAGGGTCTCAAGCCCCAAATCCCCTTCCAGTCGATGCCGAGCCTCTGCGATTGCATAACCAATCCGACCTGTCCGCGCCACCGATTCCGATGCATACTGCCAAAGATCGGCAACTAATGGCACCTCAAGTTCGGAAAGCAGCGTCTTCCGTACGACAGTTGGGAACCGCCGCCAGCATTCAGCATCACACAGTAAGCGATGTTCCCAAGGGATGCTGTCACGCGGCGCATCGAAGGGGACGGATGAGGCAAGAATCGAACCATCATCTGCTCGCGTTGGAACTCGGATCGCCGTGCTACGACAGAGATCATTGTCAACAAGAAAGTTGATGGCTACGCCGCCACTGTCTGCCGCCAATCGAGAGAGCAGGAAGTTCTTAAACCACACACCCGGGTGATACAACTCCGGCTGATGTCCGGACAATAGAATCGGCGTGGTTTCCAATTCGCGAGCAGCGGCTAGCCCGGTCGGCAGGTCGCGATACTGACCTGTAAACCGCCTCGCAAGTTCAACGGCTTCACTTCGGGCCTCTTTGCGGACGAGCGAAATCGGTTGCCCGCAAAACTCCAGGCCACTACACGCGGTCTCGGTGTCAAGCACATGCAGATTGGATCGCACTCGCTCTAGAGGCGGATCAATCAGAGCTTTACCAGATTCCTGAGGGACTCGGAACTGTCGATACCTATCGGCAGCCACAGAGTTCATCAAGTGCATCCCTGGCAAGCAGACTCGCGACGCGGCGGCGCATCGGGTAGCTCAAAGCCCCTGGCCTTCATGGCAGTTACCGCGCGCTCAATGCACTCGTTGTAGTACTGCAATCGCTTCTCAGCTTCATCGAGCGCACCACCGAACGAACGGTTGAGATCTAGGTAGATGAGAGGCACCGGAATTTCAATCACGCGAAGCCCCTGCATCGCTGCTTGTACCCACAGTTCAAGCGGCATGGCGTAACCGTCGTCTTGAATGTCTAGCAACTTCAACGCTTCCACTCGATAGGCTTTGAATCCACAAAACGTATCGGTCAAGTTCATTCCAAAGCGTTGATTGATTTGACGCGTAATCTGCTTGTTGATGAACAATCGTTGAGCCGGTGGTTGGCTATCGCCTGGGTAGGTCTTCAAATAGCGACTGCCAGAAACGATGTCAGCGTTCTTGCATGCGGATAAGAATCGCGGAATACGCTGAGGTTGATGTTGGCCGTCACAATCCAGGGTGATCAAGAATTCGTAACGATGTTCAATGGCATACTTGAATGCACTCTTGAGCGCTGCACCGTAACCACGGTTAACTCCATGATCGACCACATTCACGCGTGGCCAGTTTGCCAAACGATCAGCAGTTCCGTCGGTTGAACCATCATTGATTACCAGCACGTTGTCAGCGTACTTGGTCACTTGGTTCAAAACTTCATCTACGTAGCCAGCTTCGTTGTAAACCGGTAAAGCAGCAAGCCAATTGGCCATCACAAAAGTTCCTTGAAAAGGATTGTCAGGTCACCACTGCATTTTAGAACGGAAGCAAGCACGGTCAATGAAAGGCGACGAAAACGAGCCAAACTAGGGCAAAACAGCAGAAATCCCCAATGTTTGATCGTCAAATCGAGCTGACTGGGTCCTGTTCGTTAATGCTTCCCCAGACTTCCAAATTGGCAAATTCGGCCTTACAGAGCGACGCGAGTTCGTCCATGGCGAATTTTTCACTTGCAAAGTGTCCAATCATCAGCATCGATAGTCCAGCTGCCTTGGCTTCCAAGCACTGATGAAAAGTCGCCTCACCGGTCAAAAACAAATCGCAGTCATTGCGAACCGCAGCCTCAATTAGGCTGGCACCGCTGCCACAAACGATACCCACACGAACAATCGAGTTCCCAGTATCGACGACTCGCGGGCGACAATAGGGCACCGACCTGCACAGCAGTTTCGCAAGATCGGCCAACGTAAACTCGCGTGCCAAGTCACCAACCCGCCCCGTCCCAAGGTTCTTCCCCGGTAAAGCGACGGCAAATCCCGTTTCACCATCCACCACATGCTGGGACACTTTTTCAGCAATCAAAGGAACGACTTCAACCAGCTGAAGGACTTGTGCCAGTCGCATGTTGATGCCAACCGCCGCCGAATCCCAAGCCGTATGAGGGCAGTAGACCGAAACGCCCGCTCCCGCCAATTCCCATAACATGCGGCCCGTGGGTTCACTAGCCGTAATCTTCTTCAACGGTCGAAACGGCAGCGGATGATGACTAATCACCAAATCAGCACCACCAGCCACAGCCTCTTCAACACTCTCAGGTGTCAAAGTCAAACAAGTCATGATCCGCTTTACTTCTCTGCGCATATCGCCCAAAAGCAGCCCCGTGTTGTCCCAGTCCGCGCTCAGCCTCAGCGGCGCAAGTTCCTCCATCCAGTCACATACACGTTTAACGGTAATGGCCATTCACTGAGTCTCCGTTTCACTTTTCCAAAATCCTGACAGAACCCAAGATAATAGCCGAGCCGCAGGTCACTGACCAATCTGGATTTGTCAGTTGATCTTTACGTGGGGATCTGCTCCAATAACAACGTGAAGAAAACTTAAGGTTGAGTGATCCCCTAACCTCTTCTTTCTGGGACTCGCAAGATGAAAAAAGCGTCTCTTCTCCTGCTCTGTGGATCGTTAGTAAATGTTGCGATCAAAGTTCAAGCGGCTGATCCCGCCGATTCGGCTGTTGGTAACTCTCGCCAAGAGGCACAGCAAGTTGCCACTCAAATTGCCAGCCAAGCCTTGGTTGCCGAAGCGAATGGCGACTTTCTTGGACGGCAGCGACTGCTCAGTGAAGCCGAATTGCTGGACAGCGACTGCGTGCTCGCCAAGAGCCAAAAGAGTGAAGTCAAGATTGACGACACTTGGTTAACCGTGGACCAGTGTGTCGCGCGATTGGATAACAACAGATTGATCGCTGAATACGAGCAACTGCGCGGCACCACTGAACTCAACTTGGATCAACACCTGCGACTCGCACAATGGTGTCTGCAAAAGCAATTGATGCTCCAGGCTTACGGGCATCTGAACCGAGTGATCCAGTTAGATCCTGACAATGAGCCCGCGCTGCGAGCGCTGGGGTATCAGCAGGTTGGAAATGAGTGGATCTCGCCAGCGCAATTGCAAGAGGCTCGAGCCATGGCTGAAAATACACAAGCCTCTCTTGCAAAATTTGGAAAGCAACTTCAAGAGGTCAAACGCGGACTCGCTAGTCCTCGACCAGCAGTTCGCGATGGTGCAATCGCCACGTTCAAAGCCATCAATGACCCATCTGCGGTGCCGGCCGTTGAATCAATCCTGTCCAGCCCGAATGCGAACATCGCATCCCTGGTCATCGATTGGTTGGCCGCCGTCGATTCGCTCGAATCCTCTCAAGCTCTAACGCGTTATGCGCTGTTCCATCCCGAAAACAATGCTCAACAGCAAGCCCGCGAAAAACTAAAAACGCGTCCATTGCATGATTTTGTCCCAGAGCTGATTGAGTTAACCGTGTCGCCAGTCGCAGCCATGTTAGTCCCTGTCTTCGCCGCTGATGGGACGCTGTCGGGCTATCGACAAGCCTTCGCAAAGGAAGGCGCCGAGCGCAATAATCTGCTTGTCGTCGACACGACAATTCGACGATTCTCAATCGGAACGATTGTTAACGAAGCTCGAGACAATGACAATGCCATAGTTCGAACAGTGGACATGGATGTGAACGCCGCCAATCGAAGAATCGAACGGACTGTCAATGAGCTTGCAGCGCAAGACGCTATGCAACGACAAGCCGCCGTTCAGCAAGCCAACGCAGCGATACAAGCTCGCAACGTCCGCATCGCCGAACTTCTGTCCTTTGTAAGCGGCGAAGAAATCTCATCCACCCCGCAAGCAATTTGGCAGTGGTGGGACAAGTACAATGAGTCCGACACCCAACTAGCCAAAGGAACCAACCTTCGTCGCTCAGCCCTAACGCATATCGCTCCGCGCTACGAAGCTTACGGTTACGCCAGGCGACCGGAATTCCCAAACAGAGGTCGTTTGCCTATTGGTAACATGAGCAGCTCTGGTGCCTTGTTCGGCGATCGAGCTGGCAGTGGGTCACGCATGGGAGGATTCTCCGGGCCAATCCAACCCGAGTGCTTCGTTGCCGGCACACCCGTGTTGACCCATAAAGGCTTAACGCCTGTTGACCGTGTCCGCACAGGTGACCTTGTTTTATCGCGCGATCTCAGTTCTGGATCGCTCGCATGGAAACCAGTGATTGTGGCAACCCAGCGACCACCCGAGGCAACGAAAGAAATTCAAACTTCCTCGCAATCCTTGCGATGCACCGGTGGACATTTGTTTTGGGTTTCCGGTAAAGGTTGGGTAAAGGCAAGCGAACTCAAGCCTGCCGATGTCTTGCATTGTGCCGGCGAACCAACTGTAGTCATGGATGTTAAGGAGATGCCCGCAGCGCCGACTTTCAACCTAAGTGTGGCGGACAATGCCAACTACTTCGTAGGCAGCGAATTGGTACTAACGCACGACGTCACTAAACGCGAACCAACTCGCCTACGCGTCCCCGGCCTCCATGAGATAGCCATCCAAACGCCCTAGGGAGCGTCAAACTTAAATATTAGGATTAGCCGCAGTGCGCTAGCACCGGTTGCCGCGGCGAAAACCGGACGCTAGCGCGTTCCGGCTGATGTTCCAAACCCTAAAATTAAGCTGTGACAATCCACTAGTTACTAGTGCTCTGTCAACATTAGATTTTTGGGTTGATCGCACTCGAGCGCTATTAACCGCACGGCGTTAGCCGCGGTTTTCTTATTGCGGAAACCGGTGCTAACGCACATCGGTTAATGTGCCTAACCCCAAAATCTAATTTGGACAATCCACTAGTGG
>JANRMD010000471.1:0-6733 GCA_033761895.1 Pirellulaceae bacterium
CGTCAGGAACTCGCTTTGCGAATCCTCTCGAAAGATGATCTCGAAGCGCAGGGCATCGTTGCTCAGCCATTCGCTGAGCGCACGAACTGCAACGACGATGATGGCGAGAGCGTAGATGATGCGCTGCCAATTCGCTTTCGCATCCTTAACTCGCGCGCTGGTCAAGTCTGCATCGAGCACAAACATGAAGCACATTCGTCGACGAAAAAATTGATTTTCGTCCCGTGAGTAATAAAGCAGCTCATCGCGAACATATTTGATGTCAAATAAATCCGGGCGGCGATCGTCGTCGATATACGCCAACTCGGATCGGAGGAGGCTTTCAATCGTCCCTCGATTCGAGATCGAACTAAAGCCACCGACTGGATAAAAATCCTCCTGCAAAATGTTGGTTGATACAGAATACTGCCGACCGGCTCCTCGCGGTTTTTGTTTGGGAAGCGCAATCGCCAAGAACTCCGTCGCCTGCAGTAGTTGGCGAAGGGCGATGCGTTGTCCGAATTGCGATAACGCCGTGCCTCGCTCAAGCTCAAAGACATCTTCCGCGCCAAGTAACTCACCCGCATTGCGAACACATTGAATCAGTGCCTCGAACTCCTGTATCAAACCTTGATCCAGGTCGGCCGACTGCGATCGCTGCAATTCCTCCATGAGACGCTCGGGTTTCATCGACAATAACCCCTTCACGACCGCAGGGCTGATCAGAACACCGCTCAGTTGGGTACGTTGAACAACTTGATTGATCAAGTACGCGATGGCTCTGTCTCGGTCGCGCTGCTTGTACTTTTGCAAGCCGTCGATTCCACGCTCCAAACTTAAGTCAGCGTAGAGCTTTCCAAGCACATAGTCTTCGTATCTGCGCACCAAGCTCGAGTCGACGCGATGTTCAACCACACCCGATGCTTTTTCCTCGCTTTCATCGGCTGGCGTGCGATTGGCAAAATGCCCTAGGTCGGAGACGAAACCGAGCAAGGGAATGGAGTGTCCGTCGCTTACCAATTCCAATGCCCAACCAAGTGCCGCAGTCAACCTCGCCACGTCCGGTGTACCAGATGTGGAAAGCAGAAAGCTCTGCAACAGATAGTCTTGAGCCAATTTGGGGTCGCGTAATTCAGACATGCTCGTAACTTTATGAATCCCCGAGCAGAAGTGGGACTTTTTCTCTCAGGAGCGCCATCTCTTCCGGCGTATCCCCCAAATACATGAGCATTCTCAAGTCCTCGCGAGTCACTGTTCCGCCGCTAATCAACCACGAACGCACTCGCAAGATCTTGTACAGTTTGACCAATTTGCGATCGCTGATGAAGACTCTTTCTTCACGCACAAGCGTTTTAACCAGTCGCTGAAACTCACGAAACACATCGTCCGGAAAGAATGTCTCGCGATCGTTCTTGCCTTGAGAACCCCCGGCTCCTTGGCCACTAAACAGATAGGTCAAGTAACGATTGGCCTTAACTAGATCGTCGAGTGAACAGTGCCCTTCAACCCACGGTTTTTGATTGAGATTGCGGTACACCTCCGCCTGCAGGCCAGCGTCGATCAACGCGGTAAAGTGATCATTTTGCACCGACAAACTTTCCGCTTTCAGCACGAACCGATCCTTGAGTGCACTCAGTTCTCCGTGTTCGGGTACCTCGTTGGTCGCAGCAAACAACACCTTCAGCTCGACGGGTTGAGGCATCCCATCTTGATAGAATTTCTTTTCGTTGACGATTGTCAGGAGGATATTCAGAATTGCCGAATTCGATTTGAAGATTTCATCCAAAAAAGCCAGCTTCGCAGTTGGCAACTTGCCTTTCTCACGACGGATGTACCTGCCTTCGCGCAGTTCATTGATATCGATCGGACCAATGATCTCCGATGGTTCCGTAAAGCGAGTTAGCATGTACTCGAAGTAATCATCGTCGCTGACGCCAATTGCATCCTTGAACTTAAGAATCAAGTCTGACTTGGCTGTTCCCGGCGGACCCACCAGCAGCAATGGCTCTTGTGCGACAGCAGCCACAACCATGAGGTCAAGCAAATGTTGTTTATCAACAAAGAAGCGGCTCAACGAGACTCGCAAGCGATTGATCCGAGCTCGAATGTCATCTGCTTCCGATTGCAAGTCCGCAAATTTCAAATCTTCAGTTCTCATATTGGTTTCTAATTAGTAGCGGACGAATTGCCTAACCCATAGCTCTTTTCATGTCTTCATGGATGCGTTTGCGCACCAAAAACTCGTCCTCATCCAGCCAGCGTTGCAACTCGGGGCTGAGCGTTGAACTATCGTTCATGAGCGCCAAAACACTGGCTTCAATCAACTCCATCTGCGACACTGAAAAGTGGGTCGATGTCGTCAAATTGTCTTCAATCTTCGGAATCACGCGTTCACCATAGGCGTTCACCGCGAACAGTTCGATGATTCGACGCATCGCTTCTTCGGCAGGAGCTTGCGAAACCGCGTTGACGTAAGCAATTGCCAGAGCGCGTTGTTCAATTGACGCCAGTTTTCCATCTGTCAAGATCTTGCGAACTCGATCCGCGATCTTGTTCGCTTCTTCAATCTGCCCAAAGTAGTACCAGCCACCTGCCACACACAGCAACAATCGCATGGAGCGTGCTTCGCTAGGATCGGCAGATCCTGATCTACTTGCCGCCTTGCTACCTTTAGGCCGTGCGGCTTGAACTTGCTCAGCCACTCGACCATAAAGGAGCCCGATTTGGTCGCGCATGCCCAACTTACGCAGGCCTCGGAACGACTGCAGGAACAAGGCTTCAACCGTGTCAACGCGTTCCTTGTTGTCGGGATTGTACTGCATTTGCAGCGTTAAATATTCTTCGACAATGCTAGGCATCGCCGAGTCCAACACATTGATTAGCCCTTGAACGAAATCCGCTTGTCCGAAGTGAGCCGCAACATAGATCGCTCTTTGAAGCAGTAGCGATTTTTCAACATCGTCTTCACATTCACTAAGCAGGCTATGGACCTTGGGTAATAATCGCAAACCAAATTGCTCACCCAGCCTCGGGGCGAGTTCGAGGGCCGTGGCCAAGACTCGCAAGCCCTGTGAGCCACTTGTGTAAGCTGTGAGCAGTTTCTCAACGGCCAGCTGCGTTCGCTCGTTATCGGTAATGTCATAGAGTTCGGCGAGCGCCTGAAAAAGCTTGTCACGATAACGTCGGTGCCAACGTCGATAGGGATCAATACGTTCGTGAGGTTCCAGGATGCGCGACTGCTGGCGTAACTTGTCAACCTTGTACCGCTCTAAACGCTCCATCGATTCCAGTTGCAACAGGAGTTCTGGCGGCAAGGGACCTCGAATATCGCCGGCAGAGACCTGCTCAATACGGAATCGATAGGCTTGCCCCATCCATTGATGAATTGCGTCTTTGCCGTCGAGCTGATTGAGCGCCTCATCGACTTGAGTTCGCCATGCTGTCGTCTGCCCAAGTTTCGCCGCTCCGTATGCGCCGACTAGTCTCGCATAATGTTTGTTTTGAGAATTAGCCAGCGTCGTCGGCACTTCCATCCAGCGATCGATCTTTCCCAGCAGGACAGGAAACTCAGTCGCGAGGACGCGAAACCGATCATTCTGCCCATTGGCGCCACTGCGCATGAACGAAGCCACGTCGATTTCAGCTTGCATGCCATGCTGGAACAATCGCTCAAGTGTTCGATCTCGGACCCTGGCTAGCCCAAGGGTATCGCTACCCGCCAGTTGATGCATGGCCAGCGCCGTCATCCACACGGTCCTGATAGGCAGTAAGCGTTCATTTTTCTGAAAGTGCTGGACCAACTGGGCGTTTCGTCGCTTCAAGTCGGTGACACCTTTTTTGGTCGCAAGCGAGTAAATCAAGTAGGCCGCGATAAGGGCTGTGTCCGAACTAGCGATTGCTTTTTGGGACAGTATTTGATCGACAACACTGATGTCGATTCGCTCCCGCCCTGAACTTCGCATTTCGGATTGCAGCCAATCTTGAATCAATGCTGTCGGTGGTGAAGCCACGTTCCACAATCCATTGCACCAAGCGATTGTGGTATCCGTACGATGTTTGAGGTGTGAATTTAGTACCGCCATCTTTTGCCAAGCCGTTTGGCTCGGCACGCTATCCAGCGCTTCTTGCGACTCGAGAAACTGCTTTTCCAAGGCCGCCAATCGCACTTGCAGCTCGTTCAAGGTGGGTTTGGGCGGCTTCTTAGTCGAAGTGTTTGGAACTTGCGGTTCAGTTACTTCGTTGGTTGTCTTCAGAGTCTCTGGGGCAGCTTGCGGTTTGTGCGATCCGGGCACGGTCGCGGGCCCAGCATCAGGCTTTTTAACGGGTCGCTCGCCACTGGGCACTTGTCTCGGTTGCTTAACTTCATCATCGCGACACACAAAGGATTCGAATTCGAATCGGTGTGATGCAATCCAGGCATTCATCGCAACTTGTTCATGTTCGAAAATGTAGTCGATCCAGTCGGTCAAAGGGCGAAAGGCGGCGTCCGCGATACTGAACAACTTAAAGTCGGCTTGGCCATCAGTATCCAACCAAGTTAGTTTCCGATTGTCTGAGGCCAACAATTTAGCAACCGCATCCCGACGCAACGGTGGATGCAGTCGCTTCCCAACCGGTAGGAACAGATTGGGAATCTTGAGATAAGCCGCACACGTTAAGCCCTCCAAGACCAACACCGGCGGCGCAAGACGCGACGGTCGTGTTCGCAAAACGACTAGTGGCTCTTCTGCGGATTCGACTACGGCAAACGCAAGGCGCCCAAGCAATTCATCATCACTGCGAGTGACGAGTGCCTCCAGTTGCTCCAACGCTCGCTCGCGCAACACCCACAACTCAGCCACCGCTTGCGTACCGCCAGACACCAAACGCAGTGGGACCTTGATGCGTGCTTGTGTGTCGATGGCCATCAGTGTTTTGGAGGACGAAGGCAAACGTAAATCGAGTGCGCTATACACGTCCTGGTAAACCGCTTCATCCACGAACTGCCAATGATTCCCAGGCTCTAGCAAGACGAACTGACCAGCGGGCGGATCAATACGCGCAGCCAATGGATGTCGATAACCAGCTTGCACCCACACCCGCGGGGCTTGCTCGGTGAATGCCGTGACTTTACAACTTGCTTGCGAGTCTCCCGATTCATGCAGACGCTCGAGCGCACTGAGGAGTGAGTAGTAAGGTGGATCGATGACACGCAGTAGCGAGAATTCATCATCGTCGAGCTGGTAGTGCCGAAAGCTCTGCCGGTCATTTCCAAGTCGCAGCATCTCAGCCACTAGGTCAGAAAATACGGCCGAGGACTGAGTCCGAAAAAGTACGGTAGTCTTCTCGAAACTGCTTGAGTCTTCCTTTACCCGCTCGAGAGGAATCAACTGCAACCAGCAAGAAGCCTCGATCGCGGTTGCATCCGGTATATCTACCGGCAAGCACTCTACCGCTTTCACATTTAGCTGGGCGAGGCTCTTGAGGGTGCGAGAGCTGAGCGATTCACTTGGAGCAACCCAAAGCTCACCCGACTTGAGAAGCAACCCTCGAGCGCTTTGGGTTTGAGTGGCGGCAGAAACAGTCCCCGAAGTCAACGCGAGTCGAAAAACATCTTGGGACGGGAAATGTAAAACCATTGCCAAGGACGTATCCTATGAAATCAAGGCTGTGAAGCCAACGTGGTGAAGCATTCTCGCGATTGAATCTGCTGTTTTCTTGAGAAACCAGTTGTGGATAAAGGTCGATGCGCGTCCGGATTCATCCCTCCGATAGACTTGGACGTTCCGCCTGATCAGGTCCAGCAGCAATGCGATCCTGCGTGGATTGCTCCTCCAAGCGCTCAACCACAACCGTTCCAGCTTCACCGTCTGTCAGCAGCCCACCTGAAATCAATTTCTCAACCAATTTACGATGCAATTGTTCGTGTTCGTGCGGCAGCGAATCATCGTCGCTATGCAGCGAGACGATGATGTCCTTCTTGCCCGTTTCCGGATTGATCCGCAACCGTATTGTCATCTCTGCCATAAAACCTTCCAATCATGCTTGAGGTTCTACATTGTCTACTGGCATGGCCGCTCCTTCAACAGGCTTATCAATCAACTCGGTCAAGAAATTCTTCAGATACTCGAATTGCCAATTCGGATACTCAGCTAAGGCATTCTGTCTTGCTACCGTTCGACGGAAAATATCGCTCTCATATTTGCGAACCAACTGTCGTGCCAATTTGCAGACTTTGCGAAGTTCATTTCGACATTCTATAACTTGGATTCGCTCGCCGTGGTAATCGCCCGCCTCCCGATATTCATCCAGTTTGAGCAGATGCATCACCGCCGTGTGCAAAGCAAGCACGACTTTCGTCTCCTCAGTCGTGGAGTAAGCGTTGCGAGCCCAAGACAATAGGGGCGCAACAATTACATCATTGTTTCCATGTTCCGTTGCCAACCGTCGCGTACTGCTTACCACCTGCACCATTTCCCTGATTTTTGACTGTAATGATTGCGTATACTGATGCGAGTAATGAACACGGTCCTTGGGGAACAGTTCAAGTGCCCGCGCCGCGAAACTGCAGGCGACACCTAATGCAAGCCGAGTGGGCAAAATGGCAAGTACGAAATCGAGTCGCTTGATACGACTGGACTTCTTGCTCCGAGCCCACTGGGCCATTCCCAATTCGCCCTGTTCCTCGAGTACATCCGCGAGGATTTTATGCGTGTCAGGCTCGTGGTTGAGCACCCCCAATCCCAATACAAACATTTCGGTTGGGTCCATACAT
>JANRMD010000472.1:0-19979 GCA_033761895.1 Pirellulaceae bacterium
GTTTGGAATCGCCTGGACGCCATGTCGATCAAGTTCGGCTCGAGCTTGTGAGATGCGAGCCTGGGCAGCCGCATACTCGGGACTCGCAGCAACGAGATTCGTGGATACTTCCTGCCACTGCATCGATTGAATGGCTTCGGAGAAATCGCCGTTCAGCGGAGTTGGTTGTAGGTTCGCAACGCCGGTGATGGCTGCGATCCCGCGCCAAGCCGCATCGTAGCGTGCGCGTGTTTGTCGAAAAACCAAATCGATTTCACTGCGTTGCACTTTGGTCTGCAAGACATCGATCTTGGAGCCCTCAGCGGCTTTCTGCCGGAGCTGTGCCAGCTCGTATCCCTTATCCATCAACTTTTGAAAGTCCTGGATCAGTCTCAATTGCTTTTGGTATCCGAGCGCTTCGTAGTACAGCGTCCGAATATCCGTGGTGACTCGCAGCTTCTGTGCTTCCAATTCTTGCAGCTGTGCACGCAACGCCTCGTTTTGCACGCGACGGTTGAGGCCGAGCTTATTCGCGGTTGCGAATTCTTGCTCAGCGAACAAAACATGTTGGTCGGTCCCTCGATCCGCAAGCTGCACCGCTTGATAGCCGACAATTGGGTTCGCATAAAGTCCAACTTGCGTTCGAAAGCCGGCCGCTTTTTGTGTCGTTGCTGCGAGCTCTTTAATCGCAGGGTTGTTGGTCAAAGCAAGATTCACTAGCTCATCGATCGTTGTCTCACCTGCAGGAATCGAAATAGGACCGCTTGTCCCTTGCTCACGCTGCGGGTTGGGATCGACGGCTGCAAAAACAACGCTCGACGCACCAGAACCTTGCTTGTCGCTCTTACCACTGGCAGAAATTACCATCGACTCTGCGTTCGGAGCATTGGCCGCCAAACGTGTTGGCGCTTTCGCTTCGGAATCGACCGCAGTCTTCTGGCCATGCGCGGAGTGCCCTCGAAACTGGTTTGAACTCCGTCGGACGCTATCGGATGCACATCCAAGGCAACCACAGAAGATCGTTATTGCAAGCTTAGGAAACAGAGTTTTCATTTTCACACCCAACCGAAGTAAAAGCATCGTCCAAACATCATCCACCATGAAAGCGACGTGATCAAATTCGGGTATGAAAACAAGCAACAATCATGTTGGGCGGTCGTTGTACCCTCCCGACGTTGTACGACCTCTGTGTACTCAATGAGTACGGAACTGCTAGAGCAACATGCAGATGGCAAATCGGAATGCCAATGGCTTCCACCGGCTGTGAAGAGACTACTGCTAGAATCTTTGCGAGACAGTACGGGCATTTCGAGCTGTCGCAAGGTTTTCGTGCTGGAGACTGTTCGATTGGTTCTTCTGCAGAGTCACCCGCGCTTGAATCACATTCGCACGATTCATGATCGCAACAAGATGATGAGGTTGATGCCAATACGCAACGAAGGCAGACGTTTGGCGGCGCAAAAAAGACCAGCAGCATCAATGCTGTCAGCGTTCTCGCGATAACCTGAAATCGTCTGGCCACTATACAACCTCAAGACTCTCAATTTTTTTGGCGGGCTCTGAACTTGTAGCCCCAATTCTCACTCGACTCGACACGGGCAGGGTCGTAAGGAAAACACCACATTTTCCGACGTCGCCAGATTTTCGGACCAGCACATCTACCGCAGTTTGCCGCACCAGAAAATTCGAAGTTCTGTGATGTCAGCCCAACATCGGCTCGTTTTCGACCTACTCTTTCTATGACAGTACGATATTTGGTTCGGGAAGTGTTCGAATTTGTGAGAAAGATGGCCATGGTCAATTCTGCGAAACTAGCCCTTACGACTGCTTTGTTCGTAAGTTCGAGTTGTTGGGGCACGATTGTATTTGCTGCTGGTAGTGGCAGCCACAATGATTCAGCCCGCCATAGAACTCACAGTCATTCGAAGCCTCATTCAAGCCAAGGAATGCAAAGCAAGAAGAGCGTCGGAAAGGTCCAAGTGTTTCCAAGTTCAAATGCGTCCGAGAGTTCAACGCGTGAGGGAATTAAGAAGTTAGGATCGGAGCAGCCGAAGACCATTGGCAACAACCAAAAGTGACGCCCCTGTGTCTGCGGCGATCGCACCCCAAAGCGAGGAATAGCCGGCGAAGGTCAAGAGCACAAAGATAGCTTTCACAGCCAACGAGAACACGATGTTCTGCATGATGATTTGCATCGTCCGGCGCGAGTGTCGAATCAACCAAGGGACTTTTGCTAGCTCGTCAGACATTAGCGCGATGTCGGCGGTTTCAATCGCGGCGTCGCTGCCGACGGCTCCCATCGCGATCCCTATTGTTGCTCGTGCGAGTGCGGGTGCGTCGTTGACCCCATCGCCGATCATGGCGACTTGGCCGTACTGCTCGACCAGATTTGCTACGGCGTTGACCTTATCCTCTGGCAACAACTCCGCTCGCACTTCATCGATTCCGACAGTCTTGGCAACGATTTGTGCCGTGCCAGCATTGTCTCCAGTCAGCATGACAATCTTTTCGATTCCCAAGCGATGCAGTTCAGCAATCGTGCCAGCACTCTCTTCGCGAATCGAATCTCCCAATGCAATGAATCCGCAAACGTGTTCGTCGTTGCCAATCACGACAATCGAACGACCGGCTTTTTGCAGTGCTTCCAATTGATTGTGGACTTCCGGTGTTTCTTGGCCTCGCTCCTCTAGGTAGCGATGGGATCCCAACCAATACTGCTTGCCATCCATCGTACCCCGTGCGCCCTTACCCTGAATAATTTCGAATTGTTCTGCCGTCGGTAGTTTGAAACCGCGTTTCGTTGCTTCTGAAACGATGGCTTTCGCAAGTGGATGCGTACTGCTCTGCTCCAGCGTGCCTGCACGCATAAGCAGTTCCTCTTCGTTATGTCCGTTCATCGGAACCACTTGTACCACCGTTGGCTCGCCCATGGTAATAGTCCCTGTTTTGTCAAGCGCGATCGCACGAAGCTTTGAGGGAATCTCGACGAACAATCCCCCCTTGATCAAGACTCCATGCCGGGCTGCCGCGGCGAGTGCGGCAACGATACTAACAGGCGTTGAAATGACCAATGCACATGGGCATGCGATGACTAGGAGAACCAGCGATCGGTAAAACCAATCGGACCACTGGCCACCAAGCAGAAGTGGCGGAACGAGAAAGACAAGCAGCGCCACGATCATCACCGCCGGCGTGTAGACCGACGCGAATTTCTCGACCCACATCTCCGAGGGAGCACGCTTGGACTGGGCGTCCCCAACCATGCGAATGATCTGTGCCAGCATCGTGTCGTCGGCAACTTTGGTGGTCTCGATTTCCAAAAGTCCATCGCCATTAACGGTTCCAGCGAAGACCGAATCGCCAAGCTTCTTCTCGACCGGTACACTCTCGCCCGTGATGGAGGCTTGATTGACACTGCTGGTACCGGCGGCGACTTTGCCATCGAGCGGCAATTTATCGCCAGGTCGAACGATGACAATCGAACCGACTGCGACTTCTTTGGGTGCGATCGATTGCGTTTGACCATTTGCTAATTTAATATTCGCCATCGGTGGACTCAGGTCCATCAGTTTTCCAATCGCATTGCGAGCGCGTCCCACGCTCCATGATTCCAGGAGCAGCGAGAGCGAGAACAGAAAAGCAACCGTCGCCCCCTCGGACCATTCACCGATCAGCATTGCACCAAAAACGGCAACTGTCATAAGAAGATTCATATCAGGCCGCATCGACACGAGCGATCGCCAAGCTTTGGGAAAAACTATCCCGCACCCGGCAAGAGTGCTGACGGTGTAGAGTATTTTCGCGAAGACATTCGCCCAGCCCGCACTGCCTTCCGCCAAAAACGTTTCGACTAAAAATCCCGACAAACCTGCCACACCGCTCGTCGCAGTCAAGATCGTTCGCTGGTTCCGCGACCAAAATGTTTTATCGACGCGTGCAGGTTTGTCTTGCCATGGAACAGCCGTCAGTCCGGTTCGTTTGATGGCTGCTTCGATGTCAGCTTGGCTTGTAGCCGCCGCGCTCGTATCGACCGTCAGCTTTGCATTGAGAAGATCAAAGCCCAACGCATCTTCACCGACAAGCGGCATCAACTCGCGCTTAAGCAAGCTTACTTCTTCTACGCAGTCCATCCCTTGGACTCGATATCGCAATTTGTTCGTCATGGCTGTTTCCGTTCATTAGATGAGTAAATTCACTCGAGAAATGTGGTTTCGAAGAAGGGATTTGTATGTCACTTTTGAAGGATTTGCTAATTGGGGTCGTGTGCGACGAACTAACCCTGTCTAGGGCGTGGTTGTTGTCGTCGAAATCGCAAATTCAGAGTTTCTAAATCGATTTCCGTATTCAGTCCATTGGTCACGCGATTCTGTGTCCAAGTTTCCAAGGCGCTTAGCATCGCATGATCCAGATAACTGAGCGAGGAAGTCTCAATCCGTACACTCGCACGTTGAGCCAATCCGTCGAGTGTTTCTGTGAGCTTGGGAAGCCGAAGGAAATTCGCAGTTCCTTCTAACACCATGACCGTCGACGCTGTTTTCTGGTCTTCGAATATACGAATGCGCAATCGAGAGAATACGTGCAGTAGTGCCAAGATCGAGACCAGCAAACCAACACCGACTCCAATCAGAATTCCAAAACTAAAAACGCACAAGGCGGTGATCAAACAGATGATCCCTTCGGTCCGATGCTCGCGATACAGGGTCCGAGTTCCTTCGAGATTGATCATTTTGTAACCCGTAACAGCCAGAACGGCCGCCAGCGCAGCCGTCGGAATCCGCGCTAACACAAATGGAATTGCACCGATAAACAACACAAACCAAAGACCATGCAATGCGACGGACAAAAAGGATCGTGCTTTGAGTTCCATGTTGACTTGACTGCGCACCAACGCAATCGCAATCGGAAGACCACCCATCGCACCGGAGACCACGTTGCCGACTCCTTGAGCTACTAATTCGCGATTGGGCTTTGCGTTAGTGCGAATGCTTGGATTCTGCGTTGCAATCAATGTTAGCATCGATTCGGAACTAGCGGTCAGTGCCAATGCGAGTGCTGTCGGTAAGATTGCCGACCACCAAAGCTGCGACGACCAATCAAAACTGTTCCAATCGATCAGCGATACCAAACCGGAATCGATACGTACGGTGTCGATCGGCAATTGAAATCCTGCTTTGACCCCCACAGCCAAGAGAACGCCGACCAGAACCGATGGTATCCAAGTAAACACCCCTTTCGTTGTTTTACGTTCCCAAGCCCACATACCCAGAAATGTAATGACACCTACAACCGCCGCCGGCCGATGTCCGATGTGTCCGTGCTCGCGGAAGATGTTGACGATCGCCATAGGTAGCTCAATTAAATTTCGCCAGTTCCCTCCGTGTGGAACTTCATCGACGACCAGATGCAGTTGTTGCACCAAAAGCGAAGCACCAATTCCGGCCAGCAACCCCAAGATGAGTGCCGGAGAGGCAGCGCGAAAAAGCGGACCCAAGCGTGTTACGCCCATCAGTATCTGCATCACTCCTGCGCCGACTACCGCGATCGAAAACGGTGCAATACCTATGGCGAGAACACTCGCAGACGAGATAGCGATAAGGCTGGAGCTAGGGCCGCTGACCAAAACCCGATTGCCAGCAATCGCCGTTACCAACCAACTTCCCACCAGCGCCGAGGTAATACCCGACGCCAAGGAAACGTTCGAAGCTTGGGCGATTGCGACGCAGAAGGGGAGGCTTACACAAAACAACCCGATCGAAGCAATCACATCATTCTTGATATCCATAGCAATCTCAGGCCAGCGTCGGTTGACGACCGAGGTGGCTTGCATCGCCTCCGCTATCCGAGATTTGTCACGAGCGAGACTCTCGCTTGCTTCAGAACAGCAATCCGGGGTGACTGGAAAGACTGGATGCGACATCGGGTTGTCCAAGATTGGAACAAACTGCTCCGCATGCGGGTCGTATGAAAGGAGTTCATTCGTTTCGAATCGCAAAACCCAAGCATACAATCGCAGTTTTTCTTCGGCAAGCAGTTGCTGGATGAACGCAATCTGCTTCAAGCGACTTACTTGTTCGAGCACATTGGCTTCAACGGTGGCATCCTCGCGCTCTTGATTCGTGATCCCGGCTGTTTCGCTCCGATTGTTGAAGCGGGTAATCGCTCCTTGTCCGTTTTTTAGCCAGGCCGGTACGTAATCGAACCCATCCAGCGGCAAATTCGCAATCAGTGACCTTATGGCTCCGCAGTGATAGTGTCCACAGATAATGACATCTTGAACCTCGAGTACCTTGACCGCGTATTCAATCGATGCCAACTCACCGCTCGTATCGGCATCCACGTCAATCATGTTACCGGCATTGCGAATGATGAATAGTTCGCCGGGGTCAAGACGGAGAATTGTCTCTGGCAAAATTCGCGAGTCCGAACAGGCCACCAAGACAGCGAGTGGTTTCTGGTCAGCAGCGCTGCGAGAAAAGACCTCTTGCTTTTGCCATGCGAGATGCTCGGCGTAAAATCGAAAGTTGTCGAGTAGTCGCTTCATGATAGGAACCTTTGAATGATGAACATGACCAGTTCCTATCGAACGGCTCGCGCGGCATCGCGAGAGCTTGCAGTCAGGCGTTGACGCTGAGCGAGGAAGAATGCTTTCGATGCAGAGTGCAGACGCAAGCTATCACAGTTCCCCGTACCGCTCATCTCCGGTTCTTCGTTGGCTGTTCGTTTGTCGTCATAGAGCGAATCGAGTACCGATCGAACCAACTTGCTTGAAGCTTCCGGACGAGCTGCGATCACGACGGGAATATCGACTGTATCGATAGGACCAGCCATGGCGTCGCTTTCGCGGGAGGGAATTTGACGTGCTACCAAACAAGGTATTTTCGCTTGAACCTCACTCACATTCTCTAGTCCCACAAGATGGAATGATGACCGAAGCATCGCAAGGATCGAAGTCGAGCCAGCCTTATCCAGGATCACTGCTGCATCCAGGTCGTCGCGCTCTAGAATTTCCGATGCGTCGATCTCGACACAAAGCATGCCATCAAAAAGTTGTGGTACATTCTTTCGTAGCGACTCGACTACCTGATGAGCGACGGAACCGTGCTTGCCAATTGCCACGCGCAGCCCTTTGAGCTCTTCGATGTTCCTGCCCTGGAATCTATCACGTACGACGAAATGCAACGTTTCCGAGAATAGCGGTGCGACCACCACCAAATTGGATGGCTCGATTTCGGTGGCAACGACCAACGAGAGGTCCGCCTTGCCTTTTTCGACTTGTTCCAAATCACTTTGCGCGTCGGCTGATGGAATCAAGGACAATCGATGGCCTGTCTTGGATTCAAACCGCTTCGCGAACTCTTGTAGTTCAAAAGCCTCACCATTTGCCGCTGCACTTACTCCCATCGTGACGTTGGCTGGAATGACTGTGTTCTTATAGGCTTCGCGGATAGGCGAACGGAAAGTTACGGCCACACCCAGCAAAATAACGAAGAGCGCCAACAAACCATTTGCAAATCGGTGCGAGGGCGTATTTCCAAGACCATATGAGCCAGTCATGACAGCAATGATCGGAATCTGACGTGCCCATCGAAACACTCGCACGAGAGGTGACAACGGACGCGCCGAAACGGGCTGCGAACGCAAAAAACGATCTAAGTCATCTGCCAACGCATCTGCCGAGGCGTAACGGTCTTGTGGCGATTTGCAAAGGCATTTAGAAACGATGGATTCAAGGTCGACAGGTATTTCTGGTCGTATTTGGCGAACCAAGGGTGGCTCTTGATGAACGACCGCGTAGATAGACTGGGCGAAATTCTCGGAGGCAAAGGGAGGCTGCCCGGTCAACGATGCGAACAATATCGCTCCTAGCGAATAGATGTCTGTTGATTGCCCTTGGTTCTTCGAGTCTCCAGATGCTTGTTCTGGCGACATAAAGCCCGGCGTCCCAAGTGCAGTTCCATCGAGCGTCGCGTTGGATGTCGAATGAAGAACTTTAGCCAGCCCGAAATCACTGATGAATACGTGCTCCCCTCGACTGATGAGGATATTGGCTGGCTTCAAATCTCGATGAATGATTCCTTTTGAATGTGCGTAGGAGACTGCCATAGCTAAGTCTTGGACAAACTTGGCTGCGAGCGGTGGCGATATTGGACCACTACTCAAACGGCTCGCCAAATCTTCACCATCAATAAAATCCATCGAGAAGAAGTGCTGGCCATCGACTTCACCAAATTGGTGGACCGAGACAATGTTGGGATGTCGCAATCCGGCCGCGCTACGAGCCTCCGTATAAAATCGTTGCACTTCCTTTTCAGATGCGAAACTACCGCTTCGAATCATCTTGAGAGCGACTTTTCGTTCCAACTTAATCTGTGTTGCCAAGTAGACAATTCCCATGCCGCCGCTGCCCAGAACTCGGTGCAGCAGATAGTCTCCGAGAGCAATTGGGTAGGAAACGACCGAACTCTTCGATGCTCTGACAATCGGACCGACCGAATCGGCAGCGCTTGAAGTTTTCTCGATCATCAAACTCTTGTTGGAAGAATCGCCCAATGCATGATGTTGCGTCGTTTGCATATGTTCTCCCTAGCTACGAGTATGTGGATGACTCGGTGATGAAGAATGAGAGCGATCGCAATACAAGGCGACCTTGAGCCACTCTATTGCGCCGCCAACAAGAGCGGCTCAAGGTGCCAAGATTGCAATCACTTCGACGAAATAGTTAAATCAACTGATTCACTATTTCTTCTTGTGATCGTGCCCTTCATGATCATGACCAGCATGGTCGTGATCATGCTTCAATTTCACTGAGTAGGGCTTGTCAGCAATTCTTAGAGCCAACTTTGCCTCGGACGATTCATCATGAATGGCATCCACCAACTCGGCTCCCTCCAACCCGAATGCGGAAGAAGTGCCAGGCTTATCTTCCTTCTGTGGCATGGCTTTCAGCTTGAACTGAACCGGCTTACCTTTCACTTTCGCGTTGACAGCGACAAACGGGACATTGAGCGCGACATACGACTTCACTTTGCTGTCAAGCAAGAATACGACGACCTGCTTTTTCTCTTCGTTGACACAGAGTTCGACGTGGTACTCTTCTTTGCCAACTTCGAGCAACTCGCCGTCGTGCGGTCCGTGAACGTCATGTTCGTCCTTACTGTGATCGTGCCCTTCATGAGCATCCTTGGCCGACTTGCCGGGAACAACCTTGGCTGGCTGAGTTGAACCCTGACCATAAACCGACCCCACAGAACCAGAAATCAACAAACCAACAACGAAACCATAAGCAATTGCAGTGCGCATAAAATAACCCTTAGATTCTAAACGTATCGAAATGAAAAAAGAAATTCGATCGCTAAGAATCAAATGCGCAAACGAGTTACCAGCGGAACGGCGAGACGGCGTTGCGCGTCGACGCTCTGGCATGAGAGGTGTGCCCCAAGGGAATCAACACGCTTCCATCGGAATGCATGAAGGGCGATTGACTGCGAGGCGTGACCGGCACTTTCAGTCGAGAAAGCAAACAATCCCAACTCGACGGACGAGACGTAGTGATGGTGGTGATCGCTTCCGCAGGGTGTCGACTCAAGGATTGAGCCCCCAGCCGTGACTTCGTCGCACAAAACAGTGCCTTGTTCAGATCGATCATGGCCACAGTCACTTGCGTGCTCATGCGAGTGCACTCCGTCGCACATCGCGTGGCACTCCCAATCCAAACCAACCGACTCGCAACTCGAGTCGTAGCAATGTACGACGCGAGGTAGCCCGCCTGTAGACTGTGTCAACAGGAGAACGACTGCAAGTGCGGATCGTAGGATTGAGTTGAAGGGAACCATAGACGAAGTATATCGGACAGCTATGAGGAAAGGCAACAGAGATCTTGAGTGCAAAGTGTCGATTGTCGAGTTCCAAGTCCTTCGGTGTAAGGCTTCAAATGCACTGAAACCAAGTATGGGCTCCGATTTTTGCTGGCATTTAGTGGCTACAACCGCCGCCGCAACCTTGGCTGCTCGATGCTGCTGGACGGCTTCTTGGGTTTAGAACTTCTGGCTTCGAATCCTGGAAAGAAGCATCTTGCAGTGCTACATTGGTTTTGCCGTTAGCGATGTACTCTTGCATCGCGCTCTGTTTGGGCGTTTTCGAAGCAAGCCATGGAAGTTTCGCACTAGCGCATCCCATCATTGCGGCGAGCGATCCAAACGAAAGCAAAACTGCCAACCGAAATGAGATTGATTTGCTCAAAATAAGATCCTTCCCTGAAACTTCTTTGCAAGCTATTGCCCGCCTGTCCAAAGTGGCTTTCGAATGGGAGTACGCCTCCTACGAGTTGAATCGTCTTCTTGAAGACAGCAGTTGAGGAAACTTGACGACTTCACCATCGGTACTGTAATGCGAAATCAGACCCGCTCCCTGTCGAATTGGCGATTACGGACCAACCCTTCCTTCCTGTATCGGTTTGATTTACCGCCGACGCCGCGACGTAGGCAATTGCCCACCCAAGTCCGATTTGAGACGTGTAGTGGGCGTTATCGTTTACGCGCGAGAGCGGGCCAAGTGTTGAAGCTCCATACCAGAACGACTTCTTCCAAGGATCGTCCGTCATCTTTGCTGCCGTGATGAAAGGCAAAGAAGCCATAAACGCGTGCCCACTCACGCCATTGTTGTCTTGAAACGGTTGCCAGCGGGAGCCCTTGTCGGTCTCGTACGGTCGAGATCCACCCGTTAGTACTTGTGTAAAAATCAGTGGAGGCGCGCCGACTATAAATGCTCGCATGGAACGTTCACCCCATTTGCCGGCGGTCTCGAATGCGAGAGGTCCATCAACCAGCTCATTGGCAAGCCACAAGGAGCCAAAGATCGGTAATGTTATTGTGCCGTTACCTAACTCTTTGTTCGCACGTAGAAATTCAAACCAATCGTCGCTGGTCGCATTGCGAACTGAAGACTGAAAGTGGCGATGAATCGCATCATCCGCACCAGTATTGGCAATCGCAGCCCCGGCACCGAAAGCTAGCCCTAAGCTCGCCATTGAATCAATCGAATAGAAACTGAGCTGATCATGGAGCAACTTTTTTGGAACCGATAAATCCGCTTGTGTCGCGCCTTCCCGGTCCATCGAATAGAGTCGATGCTGGAAATCAAGTTCTGTAGGTGACAATCGCGGGTAGTCGATAGCGACGGGCTCTGCGAAGTTTTCTTCGGTTCTGATAGTTTCGCTACGATTTGACGGATCTTCTACAAGACTTATGGGCTTTACTTGGGACTGCTCAATCGAAGCCCTGCGACTGTAAACTGGAAGTATTCCACAACCACATAGCAAACTGAGCGAGGTCGAAATGGCAAAAGAGCGCAGCGCCCAAGTTGGCAAGCAAAAAAGGCCACCGAGTCGACTATTTTCGTCCACTTGAGTCGCTCGGTTGAGCTTTAAGCGGTTTGCGTACCAAGCAAACTCGATCGGATTTGTGCATCGAGAGACGATGGTGAAGAGCCGTTTCGCCAGGCTCGGAAACACCCTTCGAAAACAGACTGGGTTTGTGCAATGCACATCCTGAAACAGCAACGAGGGCAACGAAAACGCTGATCGTTGAAATCTGGCGCAAGTAGGTAATTCTGTCGACTGTGAGCTTGCTCAAAGAAACATGTCCATTGGTGAAAAGCCCATCAATAGGTTTGGAGCTTCACCTGAACGGTAACAAACAACGGGCTTTTCCCACAACCCCACCTAGCGAGAATGCTCGAGTATCGCGAAGTCGCCATTCGTCGTATGCGACTACTCGGCATCCACGGACGGCTTCTGGTGCAAGGATTCGTTTGCCTGATGGATTGGCCAGCCCGATTCGAGAATTCGTTTCATAGCTCGGAGCGTGTCTTTGCTAACGTGATGCTCGATGCCCTCACTGTCCGTGGTTGCGATTTCAGGGCTTACTCCCATTGCGACCAAGAACGACTCTACGAGCTCGTGGCGTTTTTTGCATTCGGCTGCCAGTCTTGTTCCCTTGGCCGTTAAAACTAATGGTCGATAGGGCTGTGTTTCGACTAAACCGTCCCGAACCAACCTTGCCACTGTCTTGTTCACCGTGGCATTCGTAACGGAAAAGCGACTAACTAGGTCGACACAGCGACACACGGAATTTGTTTTAAGTATCTCTGCAATTGCTTCAACGTAGTCCTCTGCAGTTTCGGTGGCATGGTCCTGCCGTGTTTTGCTAAGTGCACTGGACATGTCCAACCCCTACCTACGTGCTACAAACGTGATCCCTCTACCCCCTGACCATTCGACAAGAACGGTGATACCCATTGTCACTTTTTGCGATTGAAAAGCAACGGTTCCTAGCCTTTCTGCAAGAACGGAACTGACCCAGCGCAGAAGAACGACTCGAACCCCTTGACTTGCATTGTAGCCACGGCTACATTTTGGGTTTGATTTGTAGCCTGAGCTACAATAGTCGCGGTTTCAAACTAGGGGAGGTAGCAATGAGCGTTACTGGTATTCGGGAAAGAGTTCGATCGCAGCGTGTTCGCGAGGCGTTTACGTTGATTGAGCTTCTTGTTGTCATTGCAATCATCGGTGTTTTGGTTGGGTTGTTACTCCCCGCTGTGCAGGCAGCCCGCGAGGCCGCTCGTCGCATGCATTGTTCGAACAACATCAAACAACTTGGCTTGGCGTTACACAACTACGAGTCGACGTTTCGCGTGTTTCCGACAAGTTATGTTGTTGCACGTGGTGTGACTACCAATGTTGGAGGGCAGTGGTCGGCGTTTGCAAGGCTTCTGCCGTATCTTGAGCAGGGGAATCTTCAAAGTCTTGTCAATTGGAACCTACCCTACAATGCCCAGATCAACGTGGCTACCACTCGCGTTCCAACTTACATGTGCCCAAGCGAACCCAACGATGTCGTTCGAGTCAATCCGTCGACCGGAATTCCTCGCGATTACCCGGCTAACTATGTTGTCAATTTTGGCACTTGGCAGGTTTGCAACCCGATGACGGGTGCTGGTGGTGACGGAGTTTTCTTCCCTAGTAGTCGCTTAACGCACGGAAGCCTGACGGACGGGACTAGCAACACTCTTGGATTTTCGGAATCGAAGGCGTTTACACCCTATGTTCGGAATACCTCTTCGGATCCCGGTCCGATTCCTCCGTCGCTGGCGACGTTTGCAACGGGATTGATGGGCGACAATTGCTGTATCGGACCATCACTCCAGCTCAACACAGGACATACCGAATGGGCGGATGGGCTATGTCAGCAAAGTGGGTTCACCACAACGTTTGCACCGAACACCGTCCTACCGTACACAGTCGCGGGAAAGGTGTACGATATCGATATCGTTTCTTGGCGAGAAGGGACCACGCTTACGCGCGCGACCTACGCTGCAATTCCCGCTCGAAGTCACCACACGGGACTCGTCCAGTGTGGGCTAATGGATGGATCCGTTCGATCCGTGACATCAGGAATTGAGATATCGACATGGCGTGCCTTAGGCACTCGAAGCGGTGCTGAAGTGATCGGGGAGTTCTAGCTTTTGTACACTCCATTGCTTCAGCCCTTACTCTCCCGATACACTAAAACGATAAAGTGACACAGCCTTACTTATTTTGCTATCGGCTCGCCGACTGGAATGGCAGGCAACGCGTTCTTTTTCGGCGTACGATTTAACGAAGGTGCAACAAGTGCTGCTGGATCTACTTCTTTTTCTCGGAACAGATCCCAGCCTTTCTCGGTTACCGCAAATCGATAGCTCCCTTCGGTAATCGTATAACGAGCTTCGCCTAAATCTCGACCGTCGGCTGTTTCGCCGCGTGAGAATCGAATCTCGTAGGTGCCCTTTTGCTTGAGCATTTGCTCTTCACCAGAACGAATCTCTCCATCTTGAACGCCGTCAAGTAAGTAGTTGACGCTTGCATCAATCTCGCGAGGCATCAAAATCTTGACGCCACGACCAGTATACGGAATGGCATTGGGCTTGAGCGAGCGCACGGTTGATCCTATGAACGCTGGACTCGTAGCCGAAAGAGTCGCTGGTGGTGGCTGCGTAATAACACCGGACGAAGAAATAACCGGCGTCGTTGAGATCACTGTTCCCGAAGAAACAACTGGCGTCGACGAAATGATTCGCTCGCCAGGATTCAGCAATACTCCGGAACCTGGATAGACTGGATGCAAGTGCGTGGTCGTATGCGGTACGTAGTCAATATGTCCTCGATGTCGGACAGCATCGATATGCGTCGTTGTGTGAGGGATGTAATCGGGACCATAGTGCACCACATTGTCGTGATGCGTGGTAGTGTGTGGTACGTTGTGAAAGTGGTTCCCATGACGTACTGTGTCGTAATGAGTGGTGGTGTGCGGAACGGAGTGAACGTGCTGAGCCGACGCCACTCCACATGTTAGGCACAAACCCCCGAGTCCTAAGAACAAACCAAATGCTCGCTTCATTGCGGCTCTCCTTGTTACTATGTTGCTTGCATCCATTCAGAACAGAACGCATCCGAGCCATCGACAGAATACCAAATCCAACCAAACTTTGCCACGAATATGGCTATCGATCGGAGAGTAGCTAGCACATATCGTACCGTACGAGGGAAAAAACAAACTTTGCCATTGTGGGCGCAGAATGCAACGTTTGGCTTCTCCAGTAAACAGCAAAAATGAAGACAATCCATTGCGTCTGTTCTCAGAAGGGCCCTACCCTTACGAACTCAACAGACGGTCTCGTCGTCATCAAATTGACCTTGATGACATCAATCCGAACTGCAACCAGCTCGCTGACAATAGCATCAAGCTGTTCGTAGTGCATTTACGATCGACATCCTTGCCGTTTGCAGGGCTGGAGGCAGACCGGCCAACACTCCCACCACGATCGATGTACCAACGCTGATCAATCCCAACCCAATCGATGGTCTGAATGCGATCGTAGCGCCCTCGGCACCGATTGCAAAGCCTCCGAAATACAGCGCGAGCAAAGCCAGCGAGGTCCCAGCGATTCCACCCATCGAACATAAGAAGGTGCTCTCGGCCAGCACCAATCGCATCGTTCGAAATGGCCGAACGCCTATGGTTTGCAGTACCGCATATTCTTTCAGGCGATCTTGTACCGACATGATCGTGGTTGTGGCGACAAGCGACATGACCAATCCAACACATGCGTATCCGAGCCAGTGCGCGAAGCCGATGAGATCGACCAAGTCCGAAAGCGTGCTGGCCTGAAACGCACCCTTGCGTCGTGTCTTTGTCGCAACAACGTTAGCGCGCAATGCAGCGTCGATCTCAACTGCTACGCGATCCGCATCCGCATTGGGCTGTAACAACACTTCATGCTGCGTGACTAATCCAGCCAATTCCTTGCCTCGCGTATATTGCAGGAAAGCGAGATTCGTGTAGATAAGATTCTCTTCCGATGGCACGTCGGATTCAAAGACTCCCGCAATCTTCACGGAAATCTCACCGATGGTGAATTGATCTCCGACGCGCAGTCCCCGGCGCGTAGCGATGTTACGACCGAGAATCGCGCCGTCGCGAAGTGTTTCAAACTGACTCCAACTGCCGCTGACCAACTTGAGCGGACGCATCGTCTGGATCTTCTTCGGATCGGCACCATTGAAGACGACGATATCCAAACTCGCGCGGCAATTGTTGGTCCAAACCTGTATGGGCAGCACGTCTTTAACTCCAGGAATTTTCATGATCGTTCTTGAGTAGTCCTCAGGCAATCGACTTGTCGTTGGACAAAACCGATTCTCCTGAAACACAATAAGACTGCGATCCGAGTCCGCATCGCTTGTCAATCGATCGAGACCCTCTTGAACCGAGCTAACAATGCAAAACACGAATAGAGCAACAGCCGCGCCGGTAACGGTAAGTAGCGAACGGGCGCGATGACGGAGGAGCGTCTTGAAAACGTACTTAAGCATGTAATACCTCGACTTCGCTTGCATCCACAAACTTACCTCTATCGAGATACAGTCGTCGCGATGCAATGCTGGCGACTTGCGAATCGTGTGTGACCATGAGCATGGTGATGTTGAGTTCTTTGTTGAGCCGCTTCAAGAGCGATTGGACTTGAAGGCTTGTCTCGGCATCCAAGCTGCCGGTCGGTTCGTCAGCGACGACAACCGTTGGATGCGAGACGATCGCTCGGGCTATGCCGACTCGTTGCTCTTGGCCACCTGATAGTTGTCTCGGGTAGTGATTCGCACGATCAGAAAGACCGACGGCTTCCAACGCGAGTTCGACTCGGGCTCGACGCTCGGCTGAGCTTAGCTTCAGCAACAATGTCGGTAACTCGACATTCTCGTAGGCCGTCAGCACTGGTATCAGGTTATGAGTTTGAAAGATGTAGCCGAGATTAGCTGCCCGCCAATCCGCCAGTTTCCCTCGCGATAGATTCTCAATATGTTGTCCGTTAACACGGATCGTCCCTGAATCAATTCGATCGATCCCGCTTACGACGTTTAGCAAAGTGCTTTTGCCCGTACCGCTTGGCCCCATCAACGAAACAAATTCACCGGGTTTGATATCCAGATCTACAGCATCCAACGGAGTGATTGTCTCATCTCCCTTGCGAAAGCTCTTTGTTACGCCGCGCAACTCTACAATACTCGAATTCTCCATTCCCTATTCTCCATTCTCCGTTCCGAACGTTTTGTCTTCCCCGATGATCTTGACTGACATGCCATCGGTGAGTGTCTCTTTTCCTTGCACGATCAGTTTGTCGGTTGGCGTTAGCCCACTGCTGATTCGACAAAGCTCGCCAGAGCTAGTCTGGTCCAGCGTGATTTCGCGATGCACCGCACGGTTATTGCCGTCTACAATCCAAACAAACGATCCTCGATCGCTTATTTCGATCAACGACCTTGGGATCGCAACACCTGTCGACGCTATTGACTTGTTTGTCTGGCTGTCTACTTTTGGTGACATAAATGTCGCCGTGACCAACATCTCAGGACAGACGCTTTCCGGCGGATCGATCAATTCGACTTTGACCTCGAGCGTATTCTTTTGAATGTTCGCGCTGCTTGTCGCTTGTAGTACTCGGCCTTTGATCACCTCGGATGTCGTTGCCGTGCGGACTTCAACGAGTTGCCCACTTTGGACTTTGGCAACTTCTTCTAAACGAACGTCGGCACGCACTTGCAGTTGCGATGGGTCATACATTTGGGCAACGGTGCTCGTGTTCTGGGCCGCATTTGTCTCCAGTCCCATCAATCGAGCACCTCGCGAAACCAACAGCTTCAGAATACGGCCACGGATCGGCGCGGCAACGACCATTCGATCGAGATGAAGTTGAGCTTGCTCGACTTGCACCTTGGCTTCATCGACGGTTGCCAAAGCCGAGTCGACCTTGGCTTGAGCTTCTTCCATTTGTCGCTTTTCATCGACTAAGAGCTCGAGTTGCTTCTTGATCGAATTGACTCTTTGTTGAAGAGCGTCGACTTCGACTTGCAATAGCGGTTGACGCTCAATCAGCTCACGCAAATTTGTGCTTGCGGCAACATGCTCGTTCTCAGCGTGCTGGACAATTCGTCCTACAAGCCCCTCTTGCGCTTCGAGTTTTCCCTGCCAATTCCTTTTCGTGTAGCTTTCTGCTGATTTCGCAGCTTCAATGGAGAATGGTAGCCGTGCGAGTTCGGTAGCGATTTTCGCGAGGTTACCATTCGCTTCCGCCAATTGAACCTCAAGGTGCACTGGCTGTTCTACCCTGATCGATGCCGCTTTCAATTCGGCCTCGCAACGGGCCAATTCACCTTTGCGAAGTGCCAAATTCGCGGATGCCTGTCGTAGGACCAAAGCAGCATCCGTCTTAAAAAGCCGCGCGATCGGCTCATCCCGTTCCACCAACTGGCCTTCGACGACCAATAGCTCATCGACTACGCCAGGAGCCAAAGCAGCGACACTCACCGCTTGTGGTCGAGGTTCAACCCAACCTGCTGCCTGAAAAAGCGGCGTGTTGGATTGGATCGATGTCGATTCGCTCACCATCACCGACATCACGCTTACTTTATGCTGAGGGAGTAGTTGCCGACCCGCTGTTGCCGACATCAGACACGCGAAACTAGTCACGATCGCCAATGGAACAGCAAATCGAGTCCACGACCGCTTGCGCTTTGGTTTGCTTGAGAGTGATGTGGGGCTGGTTGGCGATCGTTGAAGCTTGGAAAGGTCCAACTGCGATGAAGTGCTCATGGTGGTCGTATCGGCTACTACTTTCCGTTCGCAACGAACAGCTTGGTTGCGTAGACGGCAAGGTTCCCTTGTGGATCGCGCTTGGCCTTACCTTGAACAGTGATTTTGGCAAGCTCTTTCACGTTCAGTAACTTTTTCGCATCCGACATCACCGGCTTACCAGCTTCATCCACAATGGTGACGGTCGCAATGTTCTCCTTCACCGCTGCCGTTTCGCAGCAGTAATCCCAGGGTGTTGGACAGCCTTCGCTGGGAGCACAATACGGAACCTTCGCATCCACGATCGTAAACGCTGCCATGCCATCGACGAACGGATCTGACGATCCGCCGATCAAACCGACCAGCGTTACGGTATCGCCATCCTTGATCTGATTGCGGGCTTCGCCGACGGGTAACGCTCCAGCCGGTTCGCTCGCCAGCATATAGCTGCTGGCGGATGAGCCAAAACCACTTTGAACGGTATCTACTCTTGTTGTGCAACCGTTGCTGCAGAGCAGTAAACCAATGCAGACAAAACCAGAAGCCAATTGATTCACTAACGTTTTCATAACATTCTCCATTCCAAAAAACTAAATCGCTTTCAAACTTGTCGCGACGTCGGCGCGGAGCGCCTTCATCGCGGGTGGGAACGCTCCCAAACTACCAATCAAGATTCCGATTGCGGTCGCAATCAGAATCGCAACATCATCGATCTTGAGTGCAAATGCACCCATCGTGAAGCGAATAGCTGATCCATTGATCAACCACAATCCAAGCATCGAAGCAGCAACCGAAGCTGCTGCTGCCAAAAGCAAACCCTCTTGAACAAGGCTCAAAAGGATCGCTCGTCTTCGGTAGCCAACCGCTTGCAAGGTCGCGATTTCTCGGACCCTGCCCGCGACGGCTCCGTACATCATGTTCATGCCCGCAAAGACTCCGGAACTAGATACGAGCAGAACAACAAACCAAGCCAAAGTTCGCACGGGACCGTAGTGCTTCTGAAGCGACGCGTAATAGGCCGACTCGCTGATCGCGCGTAGTTCCAAATCCGTCCGTTGCTTACAGAACAACTGCAGCTCGCCAATCGACGTCTTCGGTGACATTCGAAAGCCGACCAAACTTATATCTTGTCGCTTCGTCGCGGTTTGAAAGTCATCGAGGTTGCACCAAATTTCCGACTCGAAGGCAGATCCTTGAGCAGTAAAGTTGCCGCTTATACGCCAAGTCTGACCTTCGAATTCGATGACGCTTCCGATCGACAACTTGAACCTATCTGCACCGAGCTTCGATGCAACCAGCTTGCCTACCATCACCTCTCCGGCCGATGGCCAACTGCCCTCCGCGATCCGTACACTTGTTCGCACTAGCGGAGCTGTTTTCGTTACGCCTCGCACCAGGCCAAGCCCGCCTTGCTGGTCGCCGACAACGACTCGTGTGCCCAAGTACAACTCCGGCGAAACATGATCGATCCCGTACCGTTTGCGCGAGACGTTCAAACTTGCTGAAACCAACGCCGGCGTGCTTGCCGAGATGGACGAACTTTCGATGTTTTCCTCGGAGCTAACCGAGTAGACGAGAGCCACATCAGGATCACCGCTGACAACAAGCGAATGCTCTAGCCCACGGATGAATCCGATGACAACGAGAATGAGCAACACGACAATGAATAGCGCAACAAATGTCAACAGCGTCCGAATCGGACGTCGCGCGAGGTTGCGAACGCCATAGTCCCAAGGAAGAAGCATGTTGAAAGTTAGATTGAAGATTGAAGATTTGTGAGGTAGCCTTCGTAACCCGACGCATGAGCGAAGGACTAGGCAATTGATGCAACCGCATTCC
>JANRMD010000473.1:0-4406 GCA_033761895.1 Pirellulaceae bacterium
CCAACGTCACTCTGGTTCCCAGGCTCCGCCGACAAGTGAAAACGCAGTGGCTCCCCTCGCCCCGGTACTCCGGGGAGAGGGGTTGGGGGTGAGGGGCAGTCCCAAGTTTGGCCAATTTAAGTAAGCCCTTGGGCTACCGTCTCGAGTAACCATTGAGAAAGTCGCTTACTCCAGACCTGGCGCCCCTCACCCCCCGTCCCCCTCTCCCCGGAGTACCGGGGCGATGGGGAGTTCCTTCGTTTGTGACTGTGTTGCCTGAAGAGGAACAAAATTTACATAATCGGATTCTGGCAGGCTCCGCCTGCTAGAAATGTTAAGGCTAGAAATAGAAATGTTGAGGCGGAGCCTCTGCAGCAGTGCGTTCCCAGGCAGAGCCTGGGAACGAGAGCAGCTTGACGCATTCCGCTACCAATTGTGAATCACTCGCAGAAATAAATGGTGTAAAATTTACGCTGCTGGCTTTAGCCCCTTCATCTAACTTAAAGCAACTTGCTCGATTAGCTTTTGGTACTGGACCTGAACATGCAATCCCAACTCGCCTTTTGCTCGATTGTCTTCACGCTCTTCATCGCATCCAACGCGCGGGCTCAGCAAGTGACGGCGCCCGGTGCGGAACTGAAGCTGCTCGGTGCGGATTACAAGTTCACCGAAGGTCCTGCGGTGGATGCAGACGGCAATGTGTATTTCACCGATCAACCCAACGATCGAATCTTGCGTTGGACACCGGCGGGAACCATTGAAACTTGGCTGACACCTTGTGGACGCAGTAACGGCCTGTTCTTTGATCGCCAAGGGAATCTGATCGCGTGTGCGGACAACTTGAATGAGCTGTGGAAAATCAAGCCCGACAAGACTCATGAGGTCATTGCTAAAGGCTATGAAGGGAAACTATTCAACGGCCCGAATGATGTGTGGGTTGCCGGGGACGGTTCCTTGTACTTTACCGATCCGTTCTACAAGCGGCCGTATTGGGAACGTAAGGATGACAAACCCCAGTTGCCGCAGCGTGTGTATCGGATGAGCAGCGATTACAAGACGCTGACCGTGGCGGCTGATAACTTTCGGCAACCTAACGGTATCGTCGGCGATCCATCGAAGAAGTTATTGTTTGTCGCGGACATCGGCGACAGCAAGACTTACCGCTTTAAACTTAGCGACAGTGGTGAATTGATCGATCGTCAATTATTCTGCGCAATGGGCTCCGATGGCATGACCATCGACAGTAAAGGCAATCTGTACTTGACCGGCAAGGCAGGCGTGACCGTGTTTAGCCCCGAAGGCAAGCAGTTGCAAGTGATTGCAGTACCGAAAGGCTGGACTGCGAACGTGTGTTTCGGTGGCCCAGATCGTAAGACGTTGTTTATCACTGCCAGTGACAGTGTTTATTCGATAGCGATGGATGTTGCGGGGCTGTGAGCGGCGTCGCCTGACTGGCGCCTGACTTGTGCTATAGCAAGTAACAATTGTTTGTTCCCGGACCCTCAATCGTAGTTCCGTGCCAATGAGCGACCTTAGCCCACCGATCAATCCTTATGCACCACCCACCAGTGGTCCACCGGTGACGCTGCGACACGCCAATTATCTCTGGCGTGAAGGTGACCGGCTGGTGATTCGTTTGGGAGCGGAGTTGCCGCCGTATTGCATGCAGACCGGTGGACCGGCTCCGTATTCGCATCCGATTTCCCAGATCTGGCAACCGAAGTGGGTGTATTTGTTATTGTTCTTTGCAGTACTGCCTTACTTTTTCCTCTCGCCCTTCATCCATCACCGTATCGAATTGACCGTTCCCTTCGGCAAGATAATTTATCGCAAGCATCAACGCTGGGTGAATGTGGGTATCGTCCTGATGTTGACAGGTGGCTTGTTGGTCTTTGGCTTTGTGGCTGGTACCCTGGGGCAGTGGTTTTCCGGTCCCGTGGCGCTGCTGCTTGTCGGCGGTGTGCTAATGTCGCTCCTGGGTTTGCAAATCGCCAGTCGTCACCCTATACGCTTGAACATCGTCAAAGTTGAAAACGATCTGGTATTCATCGACAAAGTGCATCCCGATTACCTCGCACGTGTGCCAGATATACTGGACACCCAGTCGTAGCTTGGGACCATTGTCCCGAGCGTTCTTTGGATTTGTTCTCATTGATTGGATGCTCAACAAACGGGGGCCTTCAGCCGTTACGACCAGTCCGGCGCAACGACTATCTATCGTTCGGTGGGTGGTTGAGCTAAGTTGCACCTTGCGACCATTGCCACAAAGGAACGCAGAAAAAGACAAAAAGGGAGGCTGCTACACCTGAGCATTGCGGCCGCTCCCGAAAGCCTTGACGGCTTCCGCTACCCAGCAATGCTCACGAAATGCTTGACGCATTCCGCTACCTGGGTTTGCAGTGCCTGACCTTTCTAAGCGGTACGTGTTAAACTAATCCACTCACAACCCGTTGAAACCTAATTTCACAAGGACTTTATGATGCGCAATTTCGTTCGTTGTTTGATCGCCGCGCTGTGCGTGGCTGTTCCCGGTCTGGCCAACAACGCTGGTGCTCAAGATGCACTTAAGGTCGGAGCCGCCGCACCCGCGTTTGAAATGAAAGGCAGTGACGGAAAGACTTACACGGCTAAAGATTTTAATGGCAAACAAGCTGTGATTATTGCTTGGTTCCCTCGAGCCTTTACAGGTGGTTGCACCAAAGAATGCAAGTCCATGAAGGAGTCCGGCGAGCTGCTCAAGGGCTTCGATGTCGCCTACTTCACCGCTAGCACGGATCCGGTAGAGAAGAACGCGGATTTTGCTAAGAGCTTGGATCTTGACTATCCAATCCTGTGCGATCCAGAAGGTAAGAATGCGAAGATGTTTGGTGTCCTCAAGCCAGATGGCAAAGCCGCAAATCGCGTCACTTTCATCATCGGCAAAGATGGAAAGATCTTGGCTGTGGACGACATGGTCAAGACGGAATCGCACGGCAAGGACTTGGCCGATCAGTTGTCGAAACTTGGGGTTGCTAAGAAGTCTGCGAAGTAAGCTGTTAGATGCACATCTATTTGATTGGCTATCGCGGTTCAGGCAAATCGACGGTCGGGCGTCTGTTAGCTCAGCGGCTAAGTCGCCCGCATGTCGATTCAGACGACCTGATCGAGTCCGAAAGTGGCATGACCATTAAGGATATCTTTGCGACTAAGGGGGAGCCCTGGTTTCGTGACTTGGAAGCGAAAATCGTCGCTGAAATCTCGGCTCGCCCTCAACCCACGGTGGTTGCCTTGGGAGGTGGTGCGATCCTACGGGAATCATCACAAACCATCCTGAAAGGGACGGGCAAGTGCGTTTGGTTATCTGCTGGGGCCGAATATCTGTTCGGACGCATTCAATCCGATCAAGCCACACAATTGCGGCGACCGAACCTTTCGCATAGTGGCGGATTTGCCGAAGTTGTCGACATTCTCGCGAAACGGACACTGATTTACGAAAGATTGTCGGACTTAACGGTAGCGGTCGAAGGCAAAACACCCGATGACATATGCGATGAGATTTCGGATTACATAAACTCTGCCAACGCAGAGCGGTAGCGGATCTCCCGCCATGGAGCGAGCGGCATATAATTGCCGGTTGTAAGGCGCACAAATCAAAGTCACGGATGCGCGGCAACTCAGCTCTGGTCGTCAAGGAAACTCGGTGTTTACCGCCTTCGTCTCACTTCCACTTTCCGTGCGCCTGCTGATAGTTTTTTTACTATCGGTCATCGCCTCGCGATTTGCCAACTGGGCCATCTACAATTGGGCTCACTTCAGTCGCCAGCTAGGGCCCTGGGCTAAACCAACGCCGGGCCAGCCTTCACACACATGGTCTGACCACTTGCCTGTCGTTGGTTGGTGGTTGCTGCGCCGCGAGTCGGGAGCGCATGGTAAGAACTATTGGTTGCGGCCGATGTTGATCGAGCTGATCTTCCCCTTGGCGGTGACGTGGTATTTTCAGTTTCTTGTCAGCGGCGGGACTTTGCCTCTGTCGTTGACCATGTTTGTACCGCTCTTGCAAGATCAATTGCATGGGCAGTTTGTCGGTCACTTTGTGCTCATTACGCTGATGACCATCGCAACCTTCATCGACTTCGACGAGCAATCCATACCGGACTCGATCACCATTCCTGGAACTGTGATCGGACTGTTGGGGGCCGCTTTCGTGCCGGGCTGGCTGGGCTTTACGTCATTTCTCTCCCCGGTCGGGGGCGAAGTTCCCATTGAGATGGATGCCTGCAAGCCGAACACTTGGCTGGCGTGGTTGAACGAGAAGTGGGGCTTATACTTCGCGATCGCTATTATCCTGGTTTGGGGATTTGCTCTGCTCGATCGGCGAGTGATCATGCGGCGAGGCTTGCAGAAGATGGTCGTCTACTTTTTTGCACGGTTGTTGCGACCCCATTGGC
>JANRMD010000474.1:0-6342 GCA_033761895.1 Pirellulaceae bacterium
TGTCTTTCAAAAACGCAGCACTTTGAAGCAATGGAAGCTGCCTTACTGCATCCGATTGCTTGTTGTCGAGAGACTGAACTGCGTGCACTCGCAACACGGATCGTTGAGCACCTTCCACGAGGTGTTCATGACCCAGTACCACGCAAAGTGAAAGCCTTGTTGCGCGGTGAAGTCACGTTCACCGAGGGCCAAGCGACACGCGCGGTTGCAAAGATTCACTCGGAACTCGCCCGAACCAAGATCGAGTTGGCGCGTCAAGCTGCGGTGGAGGTGCTCGCCGGCGCACTCGGCGTAACGATGGACTTGGCAGAATCCAAAACAGCACAACACGCGGTCAAGCTGCAGAACATGGCGATGGAAAACCGCCGAGCCCTGCGAAAGTTCTTGCGCGCCTATCTGTCGGGCGCCGAAGATTACCTTAACAAGCATCCCGCCAACCAGCGATGGCTCAAGCAACACCCAGAGATTCAGTTTGACCAATGGCGCAATGGGATCACGCAGTCTTACCCCGACATCGATGGTGTACCTTTAACGCTTTCCGTTGAGCTCAATCCGCTCGAAGCCCTGCAGTTGGGCAGTTACGTGGGGAGTTGTCTGGGGATCGGTGGCATTCTGGCGGCTTCGGCGGCGGCTGTCGTGCTGGATATCAACAAGTCTGTCGTTTATGCGCGGAATCAACGCGGCAAAGTGGTCGCACGTCAGTTACTGGCGATCGCAGACGACGATCAACTGGTCGCGTTTAGCGTCTACCCGGACAGTGTCAGCTCAGCGCTCAAGCAAGCCTTCGCGAACTTCGATCGCGCCTTTGCGGACCACTTGGATATTCCTCTCTATTTGCCGGATCCTGACGAAGACCAACCTGCAATTGCAAGGCCCATTTCCAGTTACTGGTGGGATGATAGCGCCTGGGGCTTGGAATAAATCATCCTACGTTGCTAACCTCGGCTTCAGCCCCATGGGCTGGTCTCGCTTAAAGAGCGCAATGATGCCTTCAACCAACATGAGCGCTGCAAGTACCAATAGAACGACAGCGATCCAAGCCACGGGGTCACTGTTAAGCCCTTTCGCGAATCGAGATTGAATCATACTCGTTAACGCCCATGCACTCATCACATACATGAACACCGCTGGAATACCGGTAACGACCAACACCCAAGCTTCACGACGGGTACGCCACAACCAAACCGTCACACCCAGTAACGTTAACGCAGCCAGCAGTTGATTGCTTGCACCGAACAGACTCCAAAACGTCTTCCAAACTGGTATGACATTCCCCTTGGCGTCGAGTGTCTGGCGCATGACGAAGAAAATCGGCACTCCAGCCGTCAATAGAGTCCCAAACCAGCGTCCACCTGAGGACTTCCAACCTGTTAACTCTTGGAATATGAAGCGACCAAGTCGCGTACAAACATCGAGCGTATCGTACACAAAGGTGTTAAACGCCATCAGCGCAAAAGCGACTCCCAGTGTCCGCGCGAATCCGAGACTCTCCATGAACGAACCGATGCCGTTGGCATAGATAAAGTTCGGGCTCGCCTTGGTCAAGTCTGAACCGACGGGCAAAAGCATCACGCAACACAATGAGACGATGGCCACCATCGCTTCCAACAGCATGGCGCCGTAACCGATAGTCCGTGCGCTACCTTCGGTCTTCAATTGTTTCGAAGTTGTTCCCGAGCAAATCAAGGAGTGAAATCCCGAGCATGCTCCACACGCAATGGTAATGAACAGCATCGGAAACAGGGCGCCCATCGGCGCGTTCCAGCCGATGAATTGCGGTTGAAGAATCTCTTTCCCGCCTAGAACGATCCCCGCTGCACCAGCCCCCAAAGCCGCATAGAGAAAGTAGCCACCCAGTTGCCCACGCGGTTGCAGCAACAACCACATGGGACTGACCGAGGCGATTGCGCAGTAAGCCAGCAAGAATACGTCCCACACCCGAACGGCATATATAGCAGCATCGGCGTTCGACATATCTGGATAGAGTCGCTGGATGATTTGATCAACATTGAATGGGATATAGGGCCCAACCAGAATCGCCACAACGACTAATGGCAAAAATATCCATGTCGCCGCAGTCATCGACAGCTTTCCGGACTTCACTAACAACCCCATGATCAACGGCAACACCAGATAGATCAAGGATGAAGTCGCCACGCCACCCGACTGAACCAACATCGTTGCATTCGGATCCGCTTTGGCATCCGCGATCGACGTGTATGGCGTGCCTGTTGCAAGATCGAGTGCGCCGACGAACATCGTGGCAGTGATATCCGTGAAGGCCACTACGATATAGACCAGAGCCAACCACACAAACACGAGAAACAGCAAGTAAGCGCGACCACTGATGTGAATGCGAACCACTTCAATGATTGAGGTAGCACGATGACGAATCGAAGCTACCAAAGCGGAGAAGTCGTGCACGCCACCGATGAAGATCGAACCCACTAGAATCCAAATCAGCGCCGGCAACCAACCAAACGCAACGCCCGCCAGAATCGGTCCCACGATCGGTCCAGCTGCTGCGATGGCCGAAAAATGTTGACTGAGTAGCGGCCCGGTATCGCAGGGCATGTAGTCGAGATCATCGCGGAGCGTTACGGCTGGCGTTGGCGTCTTGTTGTCCAGCTTGAACAACCGCGCGAGCAATCGCCCATAGGTGAAATAAGCGATGGTGAGAATGACGGCCGAACCGACAACTAAGCCTAACATTTGCATGCTTGAAACTCGCCTTTGTGGGTCGCTCCTGCCGGGTGCGACCGGTTCTGGTGGGATGCATTAGAGCTGAAAAAGCTCCAAGGTGAGGCGGTTATGCGTGATGCCGTGACCATCGGTGACTGGTTGAGTGTGAACAGCTGTCGCCACGGTCTCGTAAAGAAATCTATAGCTGGACTGCAAGAAACCGATCTGGGTTCCTGAATACGCCTGCTACAGAACCTTCTGAAACCCGCAACGTATTTACTCGAACCGAGCTCTATCGCGGCTTTCGGTTTCGCCCATGAATCGCGAAATCTCCAGCACTAACTACAACGCCTCTGCCCAAAACCCAGCCGATTCGCCGGGTTTAGGGAGACATTGTAACCAATATTGGCTAGAATGGGGACTGTCACAAACCCTATTTCGTCATCCCAAGTCATTTATGTCCGCCACTCCTCCAAACGAACCTCCTCGACCGCAACACGATGACGTAACGCGTTTGTCAGGCGCTGAGCATGTTGAAGATAACGATTTTGTTATCAACGACGCAGCCAACCATCGCGATTCAACGTCAGGTCCAATCGGTTTGTTGGGTGAGTATCTATTGTTGGATCGTATCGGCGCTGGGGGGATGGGAGAGGTCTTCCGCGCGGAACATCGCACGATGAACCGACATGTGGCGGTCAAGATCCTAAGTCGCAAGATCGCAGACAGTCCGCAGTTGCTCGAGCGTTTCTTTCACGAGATTCGCGCCGTTGCGAAATTAATGCATCCCAACATCGTCACTGCTTTCGATGCTGGCAGCCAAGGTGGAGTCCACTTTCTGGTGATGGAGTTGGTTGAAGGCGAACTGCTGTCGCGGCGCATTGCTCGACTAGGTCCAATGTCGACTGCGGAAGTGGTCCACGTCTTACACCAAGCCGCTGATGCGCTCGACTATGCGCACCGTATGGGTATCGTGCATCGCGACATCAAGCCCGGTAACTTGATGCTGGCCAATGACGGCCGTTTGAAGATACTCGACTTTGGATTGGCGACGTTCAATAAATCAGCGGGTGAGAGCACACCTGAGAAAAAGATGTTCATGGGCACTCCCGAGTACATGTCGCCCGAGCAAGTTGAGCATCCTGATTCAGTTGATGGACGCAGCGACCTGTATAGTCTCGGTGCAACCCTATTTTATATGATCGCTGGTCGTACCATGTTCAGCGGTGAACAGATGCAAGTCGCCTTAGCTCAGATGCGACAAAAGCCACCCGCGCTGTACGAAGTCCGCAGCGATGTGGACTTGCGCTTGGATGCCATCTTTCAACGTTTGGTTGCCAAGAACCCCGATGATCGGTTTGCTAACGCAGCCGAACTATCAAGCGTCCTGCAACAACTGCATCTGGTGCCCGCCACACCTCAGGCTCCGACTTTCGCATCCACATCACCAGGGACTTCCGTAGTTGGTTCGTCGTTTGTCAAAGGCATCAATCGCTTGCTGGGCGAACATGGGACTAGCATCTCACCTAAGACATCTACCTTTGCAACCAAAATTCAACCCGTGGCCATCGACCTTGGAATGTTCGCTTCCACGGTTGCTCACTGCGATGCTCAAGGTGCTCCGCAGATTCTCGAGCCGCGAACAGGCAGTGGACAACACCTTCGCAATATGTTGTGGAGCGATGGAGAGCACATCAAGATTGGCAGTGATGCTTCGGAGATGCGCAAAACACAGCCCGAAAGGATTTTCCATTCGTTGCAGCGTTGGATTGGCGCCAAAGAAATCACTCGTACCCTCGGCGGTAGAAAAGCGACTCCTGAAGCGCTCATCGGTGCGATCCTGCAACAATTGATGACCTCCGCCCGAGGTACATTGCCCAACGCAACACATGCCGTGGTAACTGTACCCAGTTGCTACGACCAAATGCATCGCCGCGCGATCCAAGTCGCTTGTCAAATAGCCGGGATTGAACTGCTGCAATTGCTCGATAAACCGCTGGCAGTTGCCTTATCGTGGGTCGATGTCCAATCCAAGTTCACCGCCCAAGCGGACTCACGGCCGCGGCAGCTGTTGGTTTTGCATCTCGGCGGAACCGGCCTGGAAGCTAGTTTGATTCGCGCTGAAGGCACCACCGTTAAATCGCTTGGCAGCTGCGGGGACTGGCAATTGGGCTCGCTTTTGTGGCAAAGCACGCTTGCAAGTTTCTTTTCCAATCAGCTGCTTGAAATGACCGGCAAGTCGATTCGCGAAGATGTGAATGCTGCCACTCGATTGCAGCGGACGATCGAGCTGGCCATGGATCGCTTGACCCGTACTCCCAAAGTCGATGTGCGTTTCGATTGGCTGGGCAAAACGATTGAGCAGTCGGTGACGCAGTTCGGTTTCATGAAGCTAACTCCGGCGTTGGGTGAGTCGATAACGAAAGTGATTCACGGCGCATGCAGCATAGCGAAAACGGAGATTGCCAAAATTGATGACGTGCTGCTCGTCGGTTCGATGATGCATATGCGTCCGCTGCAGGATCTGGTGCGCAGCCTGGTGCCACACGTTGCTAGTCCAACGTTGCTTGAAAAATCGGACATCGCGCGGGGCGCGGCATTGCAGTCTCGCTACCTCGGATCGTTGGAAGCCGCTACTTCAAAAATGCCGCATGCCATCGCGTCAACGGCCTACGACTTTGGACTGCTGGCGATTGATCCCAGCAGCGGCAAGGGTAGCCCACACGTGTTGCTTGAAAAATCTTCCGCTTTGCCCACGACGGTTTCGAAGAATTTGCGCGGCGAGTTGTTGGCGAACATTGGTTCGTTACAAATCATTGAGAGTACGCGCTTAGGTGGCGACAACTGGCATCGTTTAGGCGTGATCAAACCTTCCGAAGCCTTCCCGAATCGACAGCCGCAAGATCCGCTACAGCTGCGGTTGGTCGTCGATGAAAGCGGTCTCTTTGAAGCTCATTTGACTTGGCCCGCCGGCAATCGCCAGGTTTCCTTTGGACAGCGCGAGCATGCGCTCGACTCCACTCAAATCGATCACTGGAAATCCTGGCTAGAAACCGCCCTGCTCTGCTCCGATCATTAGCAGGCTCGAGCTGGGCTAGGCAAACGCCCGACCTTTGGTCCGTAAACCCCAAAACAGCGCAACATCAAACTAACGCTTCAGGTTATGAATCCTCGGTTGATGCTCATTAGGCTTTTATCTTTACCACTTGTTTCTTTACCACGGATTTTCTGTCCCGCTAGACTCGCTGTGGTTGTTGGGGACCGAGACAACTCCATACCTTTGGGTATAGAATTCCTGTGATTCTGATTTGTCAAATGAAATCCGCTTCGATTTGGACACTTCTTGCCGTTCGCCAGCATCCTAGTGGTTCTTCCGGATTGGATTTTGGGGTTAGACACATTAACCGATGTGCGTTAGCACCGGTTTCCGCAATGTGAAAACCGCGGCTAACGCCGTGCGGTTAATAGCACTCGAGTGCGCTCAACCCAAAAATCTAATGTGGACCGAGCACTAGTGCTTCATTTAACTTTAATTTTGGGGTTAGGCACATTAACCGATGTGCGCTAGCACCGGTTTCCGCAATGTGAAAACCGCGGCTAACGCCGAGCGGTTAATAGCACTCGAGAGCGCTCAACCCAAAAATCTAATGTGGACCGAGC
>JANRMD010000475.1:0-1558 GCA_033761895.1 Pirellulaceae bacterium
AAGTTAGTGAGAAACCGAACGATCCGCAGAGTAAATCTGCGGGATTAACCGATGGGCGTTAGCCCCGGTTTTTGCTCTGGTAACCGCCGCTAACCCTTCAAGCATTCGAAAGTAATGCGGTGGCCCTCGAAAGCCTTGACGGCTTCCGCTACCAATAATCGACAGGCCCTTGACGCATTCCCCTACGACGCAATCCGCTAGGTGTTTCAGTTTTGGTGCTCTCCAGTTAACTTAGTTGACGGTTCTTATTCGCTTCGCCGAAACATCAATCAACTTTCACTTAAGCAACATCCATGTCATTCAAAATCGATCTCCGTAGCGACACTGTCACCAAGCCTTGCAAAGCGATGCGAACGGCCATTGCCAACGCTGAGGTAGGCGATGATGTGATCGGGTCTGACCCCACGGTGGAGGCGCTGCAGGACTATGTGGCAGAGTTGCTCGGCAAAGAAGCGTCGCTGTTTATGCCGAGCGGATCGATGACTAATCAGATTGCTATTCGACTGCATTGCCAGCCGGGGGACGAGTTTCTGTGCGAAGCTGACTGTCACGTTTACAACTATGAACAGGCCGCCTTTGCCCAGTTGAGTGGCATTGTGGCTCGGACGATTCAAGGGGTGAACGGCGTGCTTGAACCAGAGCAGTTGCTTGGCAAGATCCGGCCGGCGGGCGATCACATGGTGCATACGAAGTTGGTGTGCTTGGAGAATACCCACAATCGTGGCGGTGGCACAATTCAACCGCTTGAACATGTGGATGCAATCTGCGCGTGGGCTCACGAAAATCAGCTGGCAACGCACCTCGATGGCGCGCGTCTGTTCAACGCAGTGGCGGCGACAGGCATTGATGCCAAACGCTGGTCGCAGGGATTTGATTCCGTGAGTGTCTGTTTTTCGAAGGGGTTAGGGGCACCCGTTGGTTCGGCTTTGGCTGGAACCCGAGAGTTTATTCAAAGAGCTCGTCGAGCTCGGAAGTTGTTCGGTGGCGGTATGCGTCAAGTTGGGATCTTGGCGGCTGGTGCGATGTACGCGGTGCAGCACAATCGGGAGAGGCTGACCGAGGATCATGAGAATGCCAGATTGTTGGCCGAAGCGGTGCGGAACTCTCCGGGCCTCAGTCTCGATCCTGAGCCAGAGACCAATATCGTAGTGGTGCGGATCGATCCTGCCTTAGGGAACTCGACCAGCTTGAGTAAGCAACTGGCTGCGGAGGGCGTTGGAGCTTTACCGTTTGGGCCGCATCACTTGCGGTTTGTCACGCACTTGGATGTCTCGCGAGAACAAGTGCTTCAAGCTGGCGGTGTTCTTGAGAAACTGACTAGCTCGTTATCAAAGGTTTAGTCTTGCCTTTGTCTGCCGAAACCCGTCGAGGTGTTCTTGGCATTCACAGTTATGTGTAGTAGCTGAAGTTCCGGCCCAGCGATGAGTTTAAAGAAATGTAAGTGAAGGAGGTCCAAAAGCACTTTGGGTGCGGGCCGAAAGCTGGCTGTTTTGTAACGAAGGTTGTAGGACCTGTGGATTGGGGCTGGCCTCGGCCTTTAGCTGAACAATACGGGCTT
>JANRMD010000476.1:0-5725 GCA_033761895.1 Pirellulaceae bacterium
AAGTTAGTGAGAAACCGAACGATCCGCAGAGTAAATCTGCGGGATTAACCGATGGGCGTTAGCCCCGGTTTTTGCTCTGGTAACCGCCGCTAACCCTTCAAGCATTCGAAAGTAATGCGGTGGCCCTCGAAAGCCTTGACGACTTCCGGTACCCAATGATCGACAAGCCCTTGACGCATTCCGCTACGAGATAACTCGAAATGCTTGAGGGCTTCCGCTACCGAGAATATCGAATGTTAGCTGGTAGCCGCCGCTGCCAAGCGGTGGTTAGTCACCCTGCAGCGCGTCCACAGTCTGGCGACGGTGGCTACTAGAAGCGCTGTCGGCTCACACTGGCCGTGGCGCAATAATCGACAAGCCCTTGAACTTAAGTCCCTTCGACGTGGACCCAGGTTCGGTTGCGATGGCTCTTGAGAATCGCGTCGCACAGCAGGATCTCGCGGTGCCCATCGGCAAACGTGGGAAAGGGAGGCGCGGCGTGGCTTTCCCCCCGAGCGATGTAGCCGTAGAAAGTTCGAAACAGCTGCTTGAACGTATCTGGAGAACCCTCGTTATGCCCGCCCGGGTAGTTGCTGATGGAGGCCGCTGAGCTATCAAGCAGAGCTGGGTCACGTATCAGCATTTCGTTGGCTTGCGAGCGATGTCCGATCCAAAGTTGGTTCGGGGACTCGCTGTTCCACTCAAGTGCAGACTTGGTGCCACCAATTTCGAAACGCAAACAGTTCTTGCGACCAGCGGTAACTTGAGAGACCCAAAGGCATCCATTCGCGCCACCTTCGAACCGCAGTAGGATCGCGCCGCAGTCTTCGGTTGTGATGTCCAGCGGCAGCATATCTGCTGCGTTCATGGTGCGATTCGAGAATGTCTCAACACCTCCTTTCGGTCGCAGTCGCTGTTCATGCACAGTCCTCAAGTCCGCACAGACCGCTACCACATTCTTACCCGTGATAAACTGAATCAAGTCCAGCCAGTGAGTTCCAATGTCGGCGACCGCGCGCAGTTCACCTCCTGCTTCCGCTTGCACGCGCCAGTTAAAGTCTGTTTTATACAGCAACCAGTCTTGCACATAAGCTCCGTTGATATGCAGCAGTTCTCCGATGGTTCCAGTTGCCAGGCGAGCTTTGGCTTCATGGCACAAGGGATAGAAGCGGACGTTGTAGGCCACACCCGCCACCAAGCCGCTGGTTGCAGCAAGCCGTACGAGCTCGGCGGATTGCCGGCTGTTCATCGCCAATGGCTTTTCACATAAGCAGTGCTTGCCCGCTGCGAGCACTGCTTTCGCTTGATCGTAGTGCAGAACGTTGGGAGTAGTTAAGTGAATCGCATCAACCGAACTGCGTAGGGCCTCTTCGAAAGTTGTAATGTCGGTCGGTAGGCCAAGTTGCCGCGCGGCCGCACGCGACTTGTCGGGCGTTGAGCCGACGATGCCAGCGACCTCGATCCCCGCGCGACGTAAGCCCTCAACGTGCACCGGACCAATGAACCCAGTTCCAACCACAATCGCTCTCAAGTTACTCATGGCACTTCGCTCCTTTAGATTTCACTGAAGAACTGCATCGTAAATGCTCAGCCCCTAAGGGTACATTGTCGCACGATTGTCCCAATCGTAGCGGCCGCCAGTGAGATAATCGTAGCGGCCACAATTGAGACACTGGTAGCGGCCACAATTGGGACAATTGTGCGACTCTCGGCACCGTTTTCAGTTGACAATTCGGTTTTGTTGTTTTCCGATACCCAAAAGACGGATTTCGGTGGACGGCTTTGGGGTTGCTGATATCTTGCAATTCTGGACAGTTGCCTACACTGTCGTCATCCGTGTGCACTGCCCGAGATCGCGACGCGCTCCAAGGGAATAACTTTGATTTATCTCGATCACCACGCAACAACTCCGATCGATCCAGACGCTTTGGCTGCGATGCTTCCAATGTTGACGGACCATTTTGCAAATGCCGGAAGCATCACGCACGAGGCGGGGAGAGCCGTGGCTGAGGTCGTGGACCAGGCTCGTCATGAACTGGCCATGCTTTTGGGTGCTACCGAAGATGAACTGGTCATCACCAGTGGCGCCACGGAGAGCAACAACTTGGCATTGTTCGGCACTTGTTTGCACCCACGTCAGAAACGCCGCAAAATTGTGAGTCTTCTCAGCGAACACAAAGCGGTGCTCGACCCACTGCGGCGCTTGGAACAATCGGGTTTCGAAGTTGTCTTGTTGCCGGTCAGCGATCGAACCTGTAGCCAACCTGGACGCGTCGACTTGGAACGACTCCACACAGCCCTCGATGACAACACGGCGATCGTTTCAGTGATGCTGGCGAACAACGAGATCGGTACCGTGCAGCCATTGCGTGAGATCGCGGAAATGTGCCATGCTCGAGGTGCGCTACTTCACACGGATGCGACCCAAGCCGTCGGGCGGATGCCGATCGATGTCGATACCCTCGATGTAGATCTGCTCAGTTTCTCGGCTCATAAGTTCTATGGTCCCAAAGGTGTCGGAGGACTCTACGTGCGCTCGCGCGAGCGGCGCATCAAGCTGCAAGGGCAGATTGTCGGTGGTGGCCAGCAGCAGAATCTTCGAGCGGGCACGATGAACTCTGCGGGCTTAGTTGGCATGACTGCGGCACTCAGGAAATGCTATCAACTGAACGATTGGGTTGAACATCCGACGGCCGTGGGTGAGGAGCAGACGCGGATCGCGGGTCTGCGCGATCGACTGTACAAGGCCATTCAAAGTGGTTTGGAGTTGGTGCAGCTCAACGGTCCGCAGCTGGAGATTCCTGAGACTGCAGCGGGTTGGACTAGATTAGCTGGCAATCTAAACCTCTGCTTTTACCCGATCGAAGGGCAGAGTTTGATGTTGGAGAATCCGGGGCTAGCGATGAGCAGCGGGAGTGCTTGCACCTCAGCGGATCCGCGTCCTAGCCATGTTTTGGAGGCAATTGGCTTGAACGTTGAGGAATCGCGAAGCAGTTTGCGATTGGGCATCGGACGATTCAATACAGCCCAAGAAATTGATGCCGCAGCCGAAATGCTGGTCACGGCAGCTCATAAATTGCGCAAGTTGCTGTAGCCGCCTAAGCTCCGCTTCGTTAACTTGGGTAGTTGAACTATTCTCGCGCCAGAACTACAGCCCTCGGAGTCAGTCGCTAAAATTACGCGGCGACGATCCCACTTATCAGAATCGAATGCATCAGGAGGATTTCGAGCCATGGACATTACGCTTTTGCGAAACTTTTCGCCGCGCAAAACTGCCAATTGGATTTGCATGTTGGCAGTGATCTGCACCTGCAGCTGTGTTTCGAGCCTTCTCGCCCAAAGTCGTTTTGACCAAGGCTTATCGCGTGATCGGGCGATGACTCCGTTGTTCGGCGGTCTTTCGCAGAGCGGTGGTTGGCAGAGCGGTCAGTGGTTCAATTCTGCGACCACGCAGCCGACCGATTGGCACTTGGGAGTTCGGGTGAACAGTACCGAAACGGGAGTGTTGATCACGGATGTGACACCTGGTTCGGCTGGCGAACGCGCTCGATTGGAACGCGATGATTTGATTATTGCTGTGGGTGGATATCAGGTGGGCATTATTGACGGCTTGCTTTATGACTTGGGGGACGAATTGCGACGACGCGCTGATGCGACGGGCGCGGTTTCGATTCTTGTCCAAGACCATAACAATGGCCGCATCGCAAATGTCCGCGTGCAATTGGATGGCAACACGACAACCTTATCGGGCGATTTGGTGTATCGCGAACGATTTCAATTACCAAGCGATTCGGTTGTGACGGTTCGGATTGTGAATGTCTCGCGACCTTATGCAGCAGTCCGCAATGGTGAAGTCTCATTCCGCCCAACAACTTCGAACACGATTCCGTTTGAAATTGCCTACGATCAAAATTATATCTCACCCGACGATCTCTACGAAGTTCGCGCGAGCGTTGTTTCTGGCGGGCGGGAGATAATGCAGAGTGCTCAAGCGCAACCCGTAATCACGCGTGGCAATCCGACCAAAGTGCGTTTGAATTTGGTATCCAGTTCAATTGGTTTAGCCTCGAGTCCCGGATCGTCGGTGGTCACCGCTGGCTACCCAAACTACAACGCCGCCACCGACCAAATCACCAAGATTTATCGCGATTATTTGGGCCGCAATCCAACCAATGGCGAGCTCGCAGCGCTGCAATTCGTTCCGAACATCCAGACGAAGTTGACTACACTACCCATCGAGCTGATGGCACAGCAAGAGTTTTACGACCGCACAGGCAATAACAATCAAGTTTGGTTGCAGCAGGTTTTTACCATGATTGTCGGAAAGCAGCCAACGCCGGCCGAGTATGAGCAATGGAACAGGCGTTTTGCGGAATTGCGTTACTCAAGAACCGAGTTGCTGCGACAACTATACACAGTGGCTCCAAGGCGCTAGTCGATACACGCTTGTGGTGCTGGCAGCATCTTTTAAACTTGGGGTTTGCACGCGGCAGCGTGTTTGGTGACTGGTGAACATTGTACTTAGTGGAGACAACTGGTGGATGCGAAGGAATTCCGCGATCGCGTACTGGAGATTCTGCGCATGGAATTCCCCAATGAAGAATTCTCAGCGGACGAACGGGATGGAGTGATATCTTGGAAGGAAGCTGAGTTCGGTTTGCATTCGCTGCATACAGATGCTGTTCGTTTAGGCATCACCGACGCACAGCTCCGCGAGGCCGTGGTAGCGCATTTTGACAAAGTCATCAAGCTGACCGAGCTTGGCAAACTGGTTGTGCCTTCGGATTGGGAAGTCGCCAAGGAGCGAGTAAGGCTCCAGCTGATGCCTGCCGAGTTTGTTCGTGACGGTATCAGCGTAACTTACCCACTGCTCGATAAGGTAGTCGTGAGTGTGGTTATCGATTCGCCTCACGGCTATGCCTACGTGCGCCATGAAGACTTAGCCAAGTGGAATATGTCGTTGTTTGATCTGTATGAGGTTGCGTGTGAGAACCTCAAGCAAGCCTCAGAGGGGATTGAGATCTCGTTTATCGACGGACCGCCTTCGATGATCGTGTTGCAATCTCAGGATGGCTACGATGCAGCTCGCGTCCTCCTCCCCGAGTTTCGACAGTTTGCCGCTCAACGGCTCGGCACACCATTTTATGCAGCGATTCCGAATCGTGATTTCTTGATCATGTGGGCCCAAACCGACGACACTTCTTTTCACGAACACGTCAAAAACCAAGTTCGCATTGATGCTTCGTCGCAATCGCATCCGCTGACCAGCACAATTCTGCTGGTCACTGAAGAGAAGATCAGCATCGCCCGCTAGAGCTCTGTCCACATTAGATTTTTGGGTTGATCGCACTCGAGTGCTGTTAACCGCATGGCGTTAGCCGCGGTTTTCACATTGCGGAAACCGGTGCTAACGCACATCGGTTAATTTGCCTAACCCCAGAATCTAAGCTGGACAGAGCACTAGTGGAACGTCACGATTTAATCTTAGGGTAATCGGGTTTGGGTGGCACGCCCTTCAGCAGATAGGCGTACGCGATCATTGGGTAGCGGAAGCCGTCAAGGCTTTCGAGGGCTACCGCAGTATTCTCGAAATGCTTGACGCATTCCACTACATGATAACTCGAAATGCTTGAAGGCTGGTCGATTATTGCCCCACGGGCATTGTGAGCCGACGGCGCTAGCCGCGGGTGACCGAAGGAGCCATCTCTCATAACCTAGAATCCTTCCAATGCAGAATAGCTTCCAG
>JANRMD010000477.1:0-10231 GCA_033761895.1 Pirellulaceae bacterium
AGCCTGGGCTGTGCGAAAAATAGCAATCCTTCAAAAATCTCCAGCGAGAGTTTTGTTGCAGGTGAAAACGCTGTGGCTCCCCTCGCCCCGGTACTCCGGGGAGAGGGGTTGGGGGTGAGGGGCAGTCCCAAGTTAAGCCAATTTAAGTAAGCCCTTGTGCTACCGTCTCGAGTAACCATTGAGAAAGTCGCTTACTCCAGACCGGGCACCCCTCACCCCCCGCCCCCCTCTCCCCGGAGTACCGGGGCGATGGGGAGTTCCTTCGTTCGTGACTGTGTTGCCTGAAGAGGAACAAAAGTTACATAATCGGACTCTGTCTTATTGCTATTTGTCACACAGCCCAGGCTACGCCTCTGGGTGGGTCATTCCTGCCGGGTGTGACCTTGCATGGTTTCGGATGCTGCTCAGGTTCAGAAACTGCAGAGGTTGAGTAGCAACACACGTTCAACAGCCGCCCGGGCTCAGCTGCGCAGACACAGGCTCAGCCGCGTACGTCGCAACCGGCAGGATGCGACCCACCAAGCACGCTCAAGCTGCTGCCGCAGGTGCAGTTGTGGCAACGATGGACCCAGCAATGATGGTGCCGCTACGGCTGTGGAAATCAATCTGCTGCATGACCCAGTCATGGCTTGCGCAAGTTGCTGGACCGAGCAACAAGTAACAGGTATCGCACAACCGCCCGATCACTCGACTCGGTGCGAGGTGCATAGGCCCAAGATCAATCACCACCAAACGATGGCGGAGCTTCCACTGTGGCATCCAATGCGGAATATGCTCGAGAGACCATGACGCCGCTGGGCTCTGCGGCATCGGCAAGCTGATTTCGTACCAAGGTCCAAGCGGCGATTTGGTCGCTACAGGAACAGTGTTTCGCGAGGTAGTCGTATTGACCTCTCGGGCTGTACTGTCGAGTCTCAGCAGCAGCGTGCTTGCACCTGTTAATTCAGTCAACTCCAATGCGGCGCTCTTCACGAGGCGATCGATCAAGCGTCGATCGTTCGGAAAACGACTGCCGCCCATGAGACCAATCGAATAGGTGGTTGCCATTTGGGCCGCCGCGGCAACTTCACCGCCCCATCCAGCTGTTTGCAGATCGCTCGTCATCAGTCACCCTTACCCAAGGTTACATCAAATATCTAGTGGTAACAGCGTAATCCGCCAAGTGTCCTGTAATTCAAAGTCCGCTTAGTGGCGCAGCTTTGCGAACAACTGACTGTACCCGGTCGCTTTGACAATCGGTGCATCGAGTTGTTCAGCGGTCATGCGATTGCTAACCGGCAATTCCTCTTCAATTACGAGTAGATCCCGGTCATCGTCAAGTGACAGGTTGCTATGGATATCGTCGTCCATCTCAGTCGTTGCTGAAGTATGCAAGGTATAGATCGTCTCGCGTTCTTCGTCGCGAACAGTCTGAGCCTGTTTGGATGTCGGCACACTTCGTTCGTAATCAATCTCAATCTGCTCGACGCTGTAGGGCTCGATCGCAAACGCTGAGAAATTCAGCTGCGAAACTAGATCTTCGATTTCTGTGTGCAAGGCGATTTCACGCTCAGACTCGGTCGCGGCTACGTCCACCGTCCAACTGGATGCGATGTCCGCAAAGCCATCAAGATTGTTCTTCTTGGAAGAAGCAGTAGCAAAACGCTTGGCCTGCTCAGCATCTTCATAAGGGCGCGCGTCTTCAGGTTCTGCGTGTTGGCTTTCCATGGCGGCCAGTTGCTCTTCTGCGGCAGCATGTCGAGCGGCCAGCGGCATTTCGGCCGCCGTTTCGACTGGACGCGGTTCGAAGATCCGGCGCTCTTTACCAGCACTAACTTTGTTGGCGTTAACGATGGAGATCTCTTCTTCAAAATCTTCGCCGAACAATTTGTTCTCATCGATCGTGAGCGTTCGCGGAGCCGGCTGGATCGATTCGCGGCGAGGTTCACGAATCGGCGGATCGTTCTCCCAGACACTGTGTACGTCATAGCTGTCTGCTAAACCTTCGGCGCCGTCATCGATGTCCAGGATGTCTGCATCGGAAGTGTACGATCCGAAGAAATTCGACGGCAGTGGGCTGATCGTTACTTCAACCTTAGGTTCAAGCCTGGAAGTTTGGGCCACAAACGGGCTGGCCTGTGCCAATGGTTCGGTACCACGTGGGAACGTAGTCTGGTGACGATTGAAACCGAATGCCTTGCTGGCATCGAAAACAACGCGATCTTGACTAGGTAAGGAATCACTACCGGTTATCTCGGATACCAGTTGATCGTCGGGAGAAATATCCGAGTCATCCTCGTCGTCCTCAGCGATACTGGCTTGAATGCCAATCGGCTCAAAGGCTGCGAAAAAATTCTGCTTCGGACCTCGCGTAATCACATCGATGGGCTCATCGTCAGCCGCAAGCTGGTACATCGCCTCGTCGTCTACGTCATCGCTGTAACGCGTGTCAGCAATTGGAATGGTCGGCGCTGTTATTGCCTTCACGAAAGGCGATGGGGCATCGATCGCCGCGGCGGTCGATTCGCTGAATGTATCATCATCCTCATCCCTCAATTCGCCAAACTCAATCTGTGCCGCTGGGGCCGTGGATTTGTCAGGTGCGTTGCTTGAATGCCAAGGTGCGGGCAATTGTTGGAGGTCGGACCATGCTTCCTCGATCATCGATGCCGAAATCGGGCATTGTCCCGCAGCGATACCCAGTACCAAAGCGTGATCCATCAACTGGTTGACCAATCTCGGCACACCTTCGCTGGCAGCAAACAAAGTCCGCAAGGCATCGTTGGTCACAATCGTCCCTGGTTCGATCTGCACAGTGCGCAGTTGATGGCGCACAAACTCTAGCGTTTGATCGCGTGTCATCGGTTGCAAGTAGCATCGCGCGGCCAAACGTTGATTGAAGGAGTCCATCTGTGGGTGCGCGAACGTATCCTCTAGCCGCATGTTGCCGATCAGCACCAATCGAGCTCGTGGTTGTCCGTTTCGGGCAAAGTTAGTGATCAGCCGCAGTTCTTCGAGCAACTTGGGCGAAAGCGTGTGAGCTTCGTCGACTAGCAGCAAGATGCCGCTAGGTGCTGTTTCCGGTGATGGTGAAAGGCGATCCATGATCGACATTCGCAATTCGCCTTCCGACAGTCCACGGTAAGGCAATTGCAATTCGAACAAGATGCTCTGCAACAACGCTCGGCGACTGCACAGTCCACTTGCATGCAGCTTGACGATATCGAACCGACCGTACACATCGTTTGCAATCACTTGACAAAGCATGGTCTTGCCAAGTCCCGCACCGCCCAACACTAGGCAAGGCCCCTCAGCCCGTAGAATTGCGCGGACGACTGTCTGCCGCGCTTGTTCTATACTGTCGCTCGGAAAGTAGAACTTTGTATCGGGAGTGGCTCGGAACGGTCGGTCGGCAGATTGCAGTAAAGCTTCGTACATGGCAACCACTTAGAACTAACAGGAGTTTTGGGGCAATTAAGACTGCGGACTCGGAAGTAGCAATTAGATATTCTGTCTTGGTTTTGTCTTGTTTCTATCTTGATCTAAGGCATCCCAGTGACCAGGCGTCCGAAGGCCGCCAAGGGACTGTCCATCGCAACACTGCGCCACAGCGGATCAAACAGCATCCGGCAAGTGATCGCGAAGCACCAAATCAACATCAGGTTTTCGCCAAGCACCGCCAGGTGCCGCCCGGTGGTATTCTTGAGCGCGTTGAATAGGCCGTTGGTCGATCCCGACGTCGTTTCGTGTCCCAGCGCTGGAAGCTTGATGTCAGCCAATATGGGCAAGCCATCGATGGCTAATTGGTTGCCTACAAACTTCGGGTCGTAAGCACCACCGGATTGAATGCGGTACTGAAGCAAGCTTGCGATTGAGCCCGTGGCGATTGCCAAGATCAATACGCTGGCAGACATCCAAGTTGGAATGTTGCTCGTCTTGGAACGGATTCGGGGCTCACCGACGACTTCGATCGCGCCCGCATGTTTTTCGAGAGCACTCACAAACTGTTTCTCAGTCTTCTTGATGGTCGCTTCGGCTTGCTTGACCGATTCGACCAATTGCTTCTCAACCACTTTTGGATTTTCAAACTCCAACTGGCCGGAAACCATCTTCATTTCTTGTTCGTTGCCCGTCGTCATTTGCGCAAACTTGGCCGGTACTCCGCTGCTCGCTGGTGTGCTGCTAGCGGTGCTGGCGAATTGCGTCTTGGTCGATTCGGTCTTGTCTGCTGAACTCAAATACTGATGATGTTTCAAATAGTGCTTGGCAGCGTCCGCTTGCCAGCGTGCGAATCGTTCGTCGCGAGCCTCAGCGGACTCGGCCAACTTGCGCGGTTCCGTCTTGGTCACAGTCGTCAACCAAGCTTCGATGTGAGCGGGTGTCGCCCGTCCGGTCCACAACGATTCCAGTTCAACTAGCAGCAGGCCATCGTGCTTGGCCTCGTCTAGTAATTTGAGCTTAAGCAGTTGAGCATATCGAAGTCGACCCGAAGCGATGATCTTGCGATCCCGTTCAAGGACATACTTCAGTTGCTCGAGTCGAACTGGGGAGATTACCGCGCGAGTAAGGACTTTGTACTGAACATTAACCGGTGGATACATGTTGAGCGTTGTCAAAACAACGGCCAATGCGCATACCGCTCCGCACCAAACCGCTTGTTTGATCAGCGTCGAGGAATCCGCGTTGAGTGCTTCATGTTTCGAGTCGGTCACCACTTTTTCCTTCCGTGGAGTGTGGTACGGTGTCAACGAGTTCTCAAGTTAGTGAACTGCGCCAGCCCAATCAATGTCAGACTTACACCTTCGCTATCGTCAGAATAATCGTCAAAGTTTGACAATTCTCCCGCCGCAGCCCTCTAACTGGCAAAGTTTACCGGCTTCCAATAGCAGCATTGTCGTAGCCTAGACTTCCAGTCTGGGTGCGCACGCATTTCCGGGCTTCGCTCTTCGACGAAACTTCGTACTCATGCTCTTTAAAACGGTACTCGCACTCTACATACCTCCTCCTACTCGGGAATGCGCGGTTTCGAATCGAATACGAGTAGTACGTGTAGCACCGGTAGCAGGAGTGCCGGAAACGGTGAATAGGAGATGCTCACCCAGGCTGGAAGCCTAGGCTACGGTCGCTACTCCCAATACTCAGCCACACCCTTTCGGAGAAATGCTAGCGACTCTGCCATTTCTTCCATGCCATTCATGCCGTCTTCGATACTGATCCAGCCGCTGTAGTTCGCTTCGCGTAGGATCGAAAAGATGGCTGGGTAGTCATTTAGTCCTCGGCCGGTGACGCCGTGCTTGAGGATGCTGGCATAGCCCGTGGTGCCTTCAGCGGCTTTGAGGTCATCGAGGGTGGCACCGTCGGCAAGATAACGATCGCTGGCATGCATGCTCACAACGCGGTGCACCACTTCTCGCAGCAACTCGACTGGATCATCGCCAGCGACAACTGCGTTGCTGGGATCGTACTGAACGCCCAAGTTGTCGGATTCGGGAATGAGCATGAGTAGATCGAGAAAGACATCTTTCTTTTGAGCGAACTCGGGGTACAACCAATTCCCATCTTTGTAGTGGTTTTCGATACCGAGCACGACGCCTAGTTCTTGCGCGAGCGGCAGGCAAGCCTTGATGCCACTGCTGGCATACTCCAAACCGGCGGCCCGTGAGACTTCGGGCCAGCGCTGGCCACTTAGGACGCGGCAAACCACCCCTTCGCCCCCTAAGCGATGAGCGACGCGGATCATTTGTTGTTGATAGCTCACCGCCCGCTCGCGATGTTCGGCTTTGGGGTGCGTGAAATCGGGCGAACAGCAGAGCATTGGCATTTCGAAACCTGCCGCGCGGATAGCTGAACTGATCTCGTCGATGTAGGCATCTTCCAGGCGGACGAAAAAGCCCTCGTACATCTCTAGGCCGTCGGCGTCGAGCGTCTTGGCTTGCTCGATCCAGTCGAAGACGGTCATTGAACCGGTAGGGGTGATGATATCCAGGTAACACTTGGGAAAGGCGCTGATCTTGGGCTTATTCATTTGGTGTTTTCAACCTTATGCGTTTGGGTGGGTAGGATGGCTTGGGTGACTGGCACAAAGGTGTGCGTTTCCAGTACAATTGAGCCCCGACAAATCTCGTGTCTTGCACGCCCGTCGAATGCCTCGCACAGCGAGCCTCGCTTTGGGCGGCAATTTCAAATGTCTCATGTAGTACAAGGTGAATACGATGACCGCACGTTTTGCAATCGCTACTCTAGCTGTAGTTCTGTTCTCGCCGATCGTTGCTTTGGCCGCCGATCCACTCAAACTAATCGAGGACAAGTCAAAAATCTCGTTCCTTGGCAAGAAACCAGACGGAGAGCATAAGGGCGGATTTAAGAAATTCAAGGTCGATGCATTGGCTGATCACGAAGATATGACCAAGAGCAGCATCAAAATCGAAATCGAAACCGATTCACTGTGGTCCGACGATGAAAAGTTGACTGGGCACCTCAAGAACGCCGACTTCTTCGATGTAAAGAAGTACCCAAAGGCCACTTTTGAGTCGGTCAAGATCGAGAAGGTCAGCGATACCGAAGCTAAAATTCACGGCAAAATGACCATGCTCAATAAGACCGAAGAACTGGTTGTGCCTGTTAAAGTTGACGCTAACGAAGAACGCATCCAGCTGAATGCCCAGTTCAAGCTCGATCGTACCAAGTGGGGCATGAACTACGGCAAAGGCAAGATCAACGACGAAGTTGAAATGACCATTGAATTGGCCTTCAAGCCTTAGTGGCACTTGGGCCCTAGTGGCACTCGTCGCGCTTAGCATCTCGTTCCCAGGCTCTGCCTGGAAACGCACAGCCCCCGAGGCTCTGCCTCGCAAGCGCAAACATTAACCCATGCCACTGACTAGGCATCGCATTAGCCGCGGTGCACTCAAACCGGACGCTATCGTGTCCGGCCGATTGATTACGGCAGCAGGCGGAGCCTGCAAGGCAGCGGGTTCCCAGGCAGAGCCTGGGAACCAGAGCTCCACAGAGTTCCAGACTTCCCCAGAGTTCCCTCTCAACCCCAGAAGATTTCGCAGAATGACATCGCCATATGGTCCGCTTAACCCAACCGAACGAGTACTTATGGGCCCCGGGCCGAGCGATGTTTCTTCGCGCGTGCTTCGCGCGCTGGCTGCCCCAACGCTTGGGCATTTGGACCCCGAATACCTCACGATCATGGACGAAACGCGACAAATGTTGCGTCAAGTCTTCCAAACCAATAATGAAATGACGATGGCGATCTCGGGCACGGGCAGCGCTGGCATGGAGGCTTGCGTGTGCAACGTCATCGAGCCGGGCGACGAGATGATTGTGTGTGTCAACGGCGTTTTCGGAGGTCGGATGAAAGACGTTGCGCAGCGTTATGGTGCGACGGTGCATACCATCGAAGCCGAATGGGGGCGCGGAATCTCGCCTGACCAAGTGCGTCAAACGCTCAAGCAGAACCCCAAAACCAAGGCGATCGGGATTGTCCATGCAGAGACAAGCACCGGCGAGCACCAGCCGCTCGACGAGATCTCGCACATCGTCCGCGAGCACGGTGCGCTTTTCTTGGTCGATGCCGTCACCAGTCTAGGTGGTATAGATTTACCAGTCGATAAACTCGGAATCGACGCTTGCTACAGCGGCACGCAGAAGTGCCTGAGCTGCCCGCCGGGTTTGTCGCCGGTCACTTTTTCCCCGAGAGCGGTCGATGTGGTGATGAACCGCAAGACGAAGGTGACTAGCTGGTATCTCGATATCACCATGTTGAAAAACTACTGGGGAACGGATCGAGTCTACCACCACACGGCGCCGATCAACATGACTTATGCCATGCGAGAAGCCCTGCAGATGGTGCTGGAGGAAGGACTGGCGTTGCGGATCGCGCGACACGAACGCAACCACAAATCGCTGCGAACCGGCCTGGAAAAGCTGGGTCTTAAGTACATTCCCGAACATTCGTTGACGACTTTGAATGCCGTTCACGTGCCGGAAGGGATCGATGATGCTGCAGTCCGCAAGCGATTGTTAACGGAATACAATATTGAGATCGGCGCTGGACTTGGACCATTCAAGGGCAAAGCCTGGCGTTTCGGCTTGATGGGTTCCAGCAGTACCGAACAGAATGTGACTTTGGTCCTGGCCGCTCTGGAGCATATCCTCAGCGACATGCGGAAATAAGTCGAAGCGGGCCAGGGAATCAAATCCTAAGTTTGGACTGGGATTTGCTCTTAGTGAAGACTCCGGGGCGGATTGGTCGAATTGACAGTCACCTTGGGACGCATAGAATCGCGGCACGTTTGCAGGAACGGACAACGATATTTACAGCCAAAAGCGTAGGGCTCGTGTCCTGACGCCCAAAACAATACATCTTTTGTAAAACCTTTTCCTCAGGGAGCCTTGCAGTGGGACAACACACAGTCGAATTTACCGATGACAATTTCCAAGACGAAGTACTGAATTCGACCAGCGGCGTGCTGGTTGACTTCTGGGCTCCTTGGTGTGGACCATGCCGCCAAATCGCTCCACTGATCGATCAGCTTGCCGAGCAGTTTTCTGGCAAAGTCAAGGTTGGGAAGATCAACATTGACGACAACCCAAACATCACTCAGCAGTATGGCATCCAGAGTATTCCGACCTTGATGCTGTTCAAAGACGGTGAAGTCTCCGAACGCTTCATGGGCATGCCCCCCAAAGCCAAACTCGAAGGCGCTCTCCAGTCGCTGGTGTAAGATCATCGGTCGCTGATCGACCAACTTCAACAATCCAACGTTGTCTCGGAAGCCCCCTGGCTTCCGAGCTAATTTTTCCTGAATTGTGCAGAAGACCCTTCAAGTTTCAGGCTATAGTTTCCCGATTTTCTCACTTCCAACTTCACCCCTCGGACTTCAACCCCTTCCTTTAGGCTTTACAAGCAAAAATTGCCTAAAAGATTTCTCAATCGGGCCTTGCCGAGGTTTGGGTGTTTCGAGTACATTTTTGGGTCCGAATCAGCCCGTTTTTGGTGGATTCAGAATCACTCGCCAGAGTGGCGGAATGGCAGACGCGCTGGATTCAAAATCCAGTGCCCGCAAGGGTGTGTGGGTTCGAGTCCCACCTCTGGTATTTGGTCTAAAACTGTAAAGTTGCGTGCAGCGGAAGACTGAAGCGACGCTTGAATGAATCAGGGATTAGTTAATCGGCGGTAAAACCGACTTTAGTGGAACTCAGAAGTAAATGCCAACAATCAATCAGCTAGTGCGACGCAATCGCGTTGTTCAACGAACCAGGACCAAGACGGTCGTGCTCGAAAAATGCCCACAAAAGCAGGGCGTGTGCTTGCAAGTCCGTACCATGACCCCCAAGAAGCCCAACTCGGCGCTTCGCAAGATCACCCGTGTTCGCTTGTCCAACGGCAAAGAAGTCACCGTGTACATCCCAGGCGAAGGCCATAACCTGCAGGAGCACTCGATTGTGCTTATCCGCGGTGGTCGTGTTCGCGATTTGCCGGGTGTGCGCTACCAAGTTGTTCGTGGTGCTCGCGATACCCTGGGCGTCACTGGTCGTAAGCAAGCTCGCAGCCGCTACGGCGCGAAGAAGAGCTAATACAAATACACTCATAACCTTGTAACGGAATAGCAATTCATGGGAAAGATTACCGCAAGTCGCTACATGCTGCGACCAGATGCAAAGTTCAACTCGCTGCTCGCTGGCAAGTTCATTAACTGCCTCATGTACGACGGCAAGAAGAGCACCGCTCAGCACGTCTTCTACAGCGCACTCGACGAGATCCAAGAGAAGGTCAAAGACCGTCCTGCGATCGAAGTTTTTGAGACCGCTCTCGAAAACGTCAAACCATACATCGAAGTCCGTTCGAAGCGCGTTGGTGGTGCTTCTTACCAAGTGCCAATGCAAGTGAATCGCAATCGTCAACAGTCGTTGGCAATTCGCTGGATTCTGCAAGCCGTCCGTGAAAAGAAGGGCCGTGCAACTTCGCAAAAGCTGGCTGAAGAATTGCTGGCCGCTTTCCGTAAAGAAGGCACCGCGATGTCACGCCGCGAAAATACCCATCGTATGGCTGATGCTAACAAGGCGTTCGCTCACTTCGCTTGGTAGTGTTGCCTCGATCAACAATTCAAAGCCGCGTTGGTAACTTTCCATCGCGGCTTTTTTTATGCGCCATAAGCTTTAATTTTAGGGTGGCACGCCCTGAGGCTCTGCGAAGGGCGTGATTCGAGCGACATTCGCCACGTCCTTCGCAGAGCCTCAG
>JANRMD010000478.1:0-13890 GCA_033761895.1 Pirellulaceae bacterium
GATAAATTGGTAGCGGAATGCGTCAAGCATTTCGAGGACCAGCCAGCCGGGATGTTGCGACTCGGCGAAGCGTAGGCTGCTAACAACCTTAGCCCTCGTCGCCATTCGCCACCGCGTCTCAAGTTAGTGAGAAACCGAACGATCCGCAGAGTAAATCTGCGGGATTAACCGATGGGCGTTAGCCCCGGTTTTTGTTCTGGTAACCGCCGCTAACCCTTCAAGCATTTCGAGAGAACTGTGATGTCCGTCGAAAACCTTGACGGTTTCCGCTACCGAATACTCGACAAGCCCTCAAGCATTTCGGATCCCTGGTAGCGGAATGCGTCAAGCATTTCGGAAGTATGGCCGCGGCCCTCGAAAACCTTGACGGTTTCCGCTACCGAATAATCGACAAGCCCTTGACGGCTTCCGCTGCCTCATTGTATCGATTGCCTTGGGAGATAACGGGAATCGAGCTGGCTATCAACCCAAAAATGTAACGTGGACGAAGCACGAGTCAGATGAGGCGGGCGAGGGCGCCCGCACTTCCCAAAAACTGATGAACTCATGTACTGCCGCTGCAGTGCTTGCAACCGTCGATTCGTGATCTATGCCAAGCCGGCTCGTTCTTTTGGATCCCGCAGGCCGTCGGCCAGTTTGGCGAGAGCTTCGGTCTCGATCTGACGAACGCGTTCGCGAGTCAATCCCAGCTCGGAGCCGATTTCCTTCAGCGTATGAGCGGTTCCTTCGCCCAATCCAAAGCGAAGCTTGAGCACAGTGGCTTCGCGGGTATCGAGGGTGTCGAGCAGTTCGAGCACGGTGCTGAGCACGTCGTGATCCAGCAGCTCTTCATCGGGTGCCTTCAGCCGCTCGTCCATCACCATTTCGCCTAGCGACCAACCCGCATCTGTTTGATCGCTTTGTGGCGTGCTGTTGTAGACTTGGATCGCTTTCTTGATGATTGGCAGCTTCTTGCGGGCCAATCCGAGCACACGACCCACTTCTTCTTGAGTCGGTGTGCGTCCAAGTTCTTCGGTCAAACGAGCTGAAGCGCGGCGCCACTTGCTGAGCAGTTCGACCATGTAAGCTGGAATGCGGATGGTCTTGGCGGAGTTGATGAGCGCTCGCTTGATCGATTGTTTGATCCAGTAACTCGCATAAGTACTAAAGCGTGTACCCATCGTGGGGTCGAAACCTTCGACGGCGCGGAGTAGACCGAGATTGCCTTCTTCGATCAAGTCCTGCAGGCCGAGGCCTTTACCGACGTAGCCGCGAGCGATGTTGACAACGAGACGCAAATTGGCTCGGACCATTCGGTCGCGGGCTGGTGCGTCGCCTTCTGCAATAAGGGCTGCCAAGTCTCGTTCATCCTGAGCGGTCAGCAAGGCGGTTTCATTAATTTCGCGGAGATATGTCTCCAGTGGCGATTGGGGGGCCGCATCATCCTTGGTGCTGCGTCGTCGAGCACTGACACGCAATTCTTCTTCCTGCGTGGTGTCGACTTCATCTAAATGGTCGTTGTGTTCTGACATGAATGTTTCGCACTTCAGGATAAGGGAACGAGGTTACGCCATGCACCTGTAACGAGTTCATCCCCGATTGAACGGGTACCCTTGGAGTGGGTTGAACCCATAGGAACCATACTGCGCAGCCTCTGGGGGTGCTGCGACAAGCTAGATATCGTCGACCTATGCATGCAAATCGACGCTTTGCAAAACATTGACTGTTGTGACGATTTTGACGCCCGACGCAGATTTACGACTCGATGCGTTTTTGCGGCCTATTCAGTCCGAAAGACGGGCGCTTGTTGATTATTGGGTAGCGGAAGCCGTCAAGGCTTTCGAGGGCCGCCGCAGTACTCTCGAAATGCTTGACGCATTCCGCTACCAGTCTTCCATTCGTGTGCTTCGGGTATTTCGTGGTTCTCTATCGAGGTTGGCTGGGTTCACCACGAAAAACACGAAGCACACGAAAGTGGAATTCGAGAGTGAGCCCGAACCGACAATATTGAAACATTTCGAGAGTGACCTCCAGAAGCTCACGCACGGATTCGGCAACCAGTACTCTCGAAATGCTTGAACGCATTCCGCTACCCAAAAACTTAGTGGATCGCTAATAGTGGGGTGGTTTCTCTTCGCGTGGATCAAATTGCTCTTTGCGTTGTTCGCGGAGCAGCTTGATGTGCTCTTCTAGTCGCAGGATAACCCGTTCGTAGCGCATCATCGACTGGGTATGTTCCGTGACAACTTCGTTCAATTGTTCGCAAATTCGTTGTTGGTGAGCGAGTTGGATCTCAAGTTCGGTGACTCGAGACTGCAAACTGCGTTGGTCTTCCATTTAGGGATGCCTCAAAGTGGCGATAGCCAATGAAAACAGCCCCTGCGGGTTGCAGGGGCTGTGGTTTTCTAATCGAGAAGCCGCAAGGGACTAGGGTAGCACGGCGAGCGGTTTTTCGGACTCGACGGAATTGGTTTGCGTCGCGAACTTGTAGGTCAGTTTGCTGCTAACGCTCAAATCGTCAGGTAGATCTGTTTTGAAGGTAAGAGCTGCGACTCCGGTACCCTTGGCTGGATCCGGTTTGATGCGCAAATTGATCAAGTGAGCAGCTTTGGCTTCTTCGATGGGGTCGAACTCGACTTCCATATCGTCGGCTTTGATTTCCAAGATGCGGAACGGTTTGATGCCACGGACTAGGAAGCGTTGTTGGACAGTTTCTCCGGCCTTCAGTTCCCCCAAAGCGAGTTGTTGCGGGCTGACTTCCAGGTTCGATTGAACGATGGCGCTTACGGCCAGTGGGACCTTGGTCAAGCGATTGTCGTTGGTCTGCAGCGTCAACTGCGACTGAAGATTTCCAGCGGGAGCGTTGCCCAAAAGTTCGACAGAAATTTTATATGCAACTTGTCCATTCTTACGGGACACTTCCTGAATCGAGGGCTTCAGGAAAGGTTCCGCAGCCGTAATGTTCAGCACTTGCCAGTCGTTGCGACCCGCATACGCTAGATCGGCCTCCAGAGTTTTTCCAGCACCTTCGGCTATAGTCCCGAAGTTAATTTCTACTGGATTGAAGACGATATCGCTACGGATATAGCCCTGAACGTTCAACTGCAGTTCAGTAAAAACCGGTGAGGTAATTGAAACCGTGAGTGTGGCTTTCTTCTGGCCGGTGTGGGTACCGGTGTTGAAGCGAGCCAGAATCGAACCGGTTTCACCAGGTTGCAGAACCTGTTTTTCAATAATTGGGGTCGTGCAGCCACAGCTAGCCCTGACAGAACTGATCTGCATTGGTTGCTGATAAATATTGGTAATTGGGAAGCGGTGTTCCGTTTTGGCTGAGCGAGCAACGGTACCAAAGTCATGGGAACGAAGCTCGACAGGCACCAGCTGGGCCGGCTTTTGGACGGGAATTTTCTGATTCGGAACTTGTTGGATAGGGGCTTGGGAAAGCACCTGCGGAGCCAACGACGCGGTGAGCGCGCAGGACAATAGAAGCGAACGCATGGACTGTAAACTCCACGGAGAATTTGGATTGGACACTGTCTGAATAGGGCAAGAATGCGACTGAGGGGAGAGTTTGGAGCGGACCCAACAGCTGCGACCACGAGACAGTGGAGGCGGTTGCCTCAATGTCATATATCTTATGCGCGAGGTCCAAAAAACCAAACAGAGCTTTGATATTTTATAAAGTATTAAGATGCTGATTCTAAATTAGCTAACATCAGAGAATTGACCAAAAGCGGTGCTGCTTACCCTCCACGAACAGCTTACGAGCGCGTCACAGTTTCACTCCCGTGCACGCCGACCCCGCTGCGGCATGCTTTCGCAATCTGCGACTTTTGGGGGGCGAAAGACGACAAATCAGAAAAGTCAAGCGAAACGCGGGCGAAAGCGGTTCGATGAACTAGTGGCTGGGGTAGGATGGACCATTTGTCCCGTCCTTCCAGTTTTGAGTTCAATCCAAAGAACGCTTGGGGCAATGGTCCCAAGCTACGAACGAGGCTAACGACTAGACCTTTAGCGTGTTGCGCGGCGGCGGTATAAAAGTCCGCAGAGCCCCAGAGCCCCGAAAACAGCCACTGTACTTGGCTCGGGCACGCTGGCCAACGTGAAGGCCTGCTGAGCGTCGGTAGGATCGCTACCGAAAGCCATGATGTAGGTGAAGGTGGTGGACTGGTTCGGATTCAAGAATTGACGAAAGCCGATGTGGGTACCTTCGTCTTCGAGCAGGCCTTGAGCATCCGCTGGCGCCCTGAAGAACTCGTTCAAGTCATCACCGCTTCCGATTTGCAGGGGATCTCCCGACGCAACAACGGAGCGCGAGTCATAGGAACCCACGATCATGGTCAGTTGGTGCCCCCGTGCGTCGATACTCGCTTGCCCGACGCGGACACCTGCGACCGTTAGGACGTCGTTGTAAGTCTGAAACAGCGCCGGCGATAGTACTCCAGGTGGCAAGAGTGGCACGAGAAAACCATAGGCTTGATCTGGGTCAAACGTGTCGAACTGGGAAATTGTAAACCCACTCGATCCGATGTTCGTTAATGTCGAGGTCACTCGCAGAGCATTCCGTCCATCAACCAACGAGTAGGTCCGCAGGAAATGCAGTTGGTCATGACCCCAGTTCTGCGCGCCCGCGTAGCTGAAGCCGGACTCGGTCAGCACTAGCCCTGTGCCACCGTTCGTGTCATTCAGCCGAAATGTGCCCACACTAGTACCAATTTGGACGCCGAAGTCAGATATGTTGGTGCCAGCACCAGGCTTGAAGAAATTGGCACCACCAAAGTTCACCGAGTCGATCGCCCCATTGGAGCGTAAGCCGACGGTCAACGATCCGTTCGTCAAAATGCCTGCTTGAACTTGGCTGCAAAGTAGAGCGACGAAGAATGTCAGAGAAAGCAATCTTGCCATTTGGGACTTCAGCGATGAAAAATCTAGGTGCGGGGGTATCGTAGGAAATGACATGTGATCTTCAAGCCGATAGCTTGAAGCGTTTTCGATATCGGAACGCCAGCCAGCCAACTGCGGAAACCAAGATCAGCGACGAAGGCTCAGGGACTGCAGTAATGGACGAATTTGCAGAGAAACTGAAGTTATCAATCCCAAGTCCATGCCTTGAACCCATTCCATTGTCTTGGCCTTGCCAACTTAACCACAGGTATTCGCCGGGTCTCCAAGTCAGCCCATTGATCGTGCCGGTGATGTTCGACGTTCGATTGGCGGAATCGTTCCCATCAGTGGCTCCACCTGGCAGCGAAAATCCTGGGCTAGTGAAACCTAGAGATGAGACATTGGTATATGCGGCTGAGGCAATAGCACCCAAAGTAGTAGATGTGCGATAGCCAAACATCAGCGTCTGAGCGGCTCCGATGTTTGTCGTACTTCGTCTCCACTGCTCTCCGTCAAAACGCACCGTGAACGAATCGAGGATGTTGCCCGATTCATTGCGAATTGCTAATCCAAAAAGAGCATCGCTCGATGCACCCTGAGAAACTACCCCGAGCGCGCGGTCGGACGCAAAGTCGGCACCAAAGGAGTACAGAGTTCGTTGGGCACCTGTACCGGAACTTGCGTTGATCGTGCCCGATGTGGAATACCACCCGTCCAACGTTGTGTCGTTGACCCACGGATTATTGGCGACGGAAGTGGGTAGGCTGTTAAAATTCTGCGTATATACCGAATTGGCGGTTACGTAGATCAGTTCCGCGTTGGCAGGGGCAGATAGCATGCCAAGCCCTACTAAGCAAAGCAAATAGCGCATCGTTGACTTTGAGCGATGGGGTTATGCAATAGAAACAAGATAGTGGGGCGATTCCTATGTTAATTCGAAACCCGAAATAGGCAAGAGTTCAAGCCCCGAAAGAACCAGGGAATTTAAGACAACAGTGCTTAATTTCGGTGCTGCTAGTTGTAATTTCGGTGCTGCTAGTTGTTAGGGCCTCGTTCCCAGGCTCTGCCTGGGAACGCACTGTCTTCGAGGCTCCGCCTCTTGCCTTTCTGTGGCTCCCGACGTGACGCAGGCGGAGCCTGCAAGGCAGTAGTTCGCAGGCAGAGCCTGCAAGGCAGTGGGTTCCCAGGCAGAGCCAGGGCTCCAGGGCTCCAGGGCTACTCGTAGCAGCCACAATTGAGACAATTGTGCGACACTAGTCAACGAACATGAACTCATTGGCCAACATGAGCACCTGAGCCAACTGCCCCCAGCGGTCGAGCATCGAGCTGGCTGGGCCGCGAAAATCCGCTTCCGAATTCCAGACATGTTGTGGCGAAGCAGTGCCAGTGCCAGCCAAGGACTCGAGGGCAACTTCGGGAGACCACAAAAACTGATCGCTATTCAAGCCTTCGCGAATGTCGACGACGAAATCGATGGTATCGCCCACTTCCGTTTCCAGTGCCTCTACATCGATCGCTTCGGAGCTGTGATGGACGGTCGCTGACCGTAACAGGCCTCGTCGGCTGTGGCTCACGAACGCCCGAATTCCATCACCTACCGCGGGTTCGTGGATCAACTTGGAACGAACGCGAAACTTGCCTGATACGGGTGCTGTCCAGCGGCGAACGACAGCATGCTTCAGGTCATTGCCTGGATGACCGCCAGCGGCCGATAGCTGTACCCAGCCCAAGGTCGGATCCGGAAAGCTGCTGCCGCCCTGCCAAGCTGTGCCACTGAAATGTGGCAGCGGCGTGAAACCAACCACCTTACCGGTCGCTACATCGAACTCACCATAGCCGTAGCTCCAGCGACTCGCCCGCATCTCCGCTGCATCCATCGAGCCGGCATCTGAGGTCGCCGGATCTGTCTGGATGAACTTTGTGGCCAATTGCAGTTCGAGGGCTGTCGGACGCCGTTGATATAGGGCCGCATACAGTCGCTCAATGCTCGCCACGGTATCAGCGCCGACGATGGAACTGGTCAGTTTCGCAACACGCTGGGCGATAAACGGATGATTCATCGCAAACAGAGCTTGCTGTGGCACCGTCGTTGAATTCCGCTGAGCGATCGACAAATCGGGGTTGGCAAAATCGAACATGCGCAAAATGGGCGAAAGATCTTCACGGTCGACATAAGCATACAAGGTCCTTCTAACGTTCTGCTGTCCAAACAGCGGTAGCGGCCGACCGCCGACCAGTAGATCCAATTCACCCGATGCCGCTAACCATGCATCGCGAGCTTCTTCGAAACTTAAGCGGTGCTCCGTCATGCGCCACAGCCAGTGATTGTCAGGATCGGTTTGCAGCGCGAGAGCAAGTTGCTGTGCTTCGAGCGGACCACGCGAATCCTGTCGGTAGGTTTGCGAAAGCACAAGCGTGCGATGCAGGTCCTTCAACCGCCAACCGGAATCGATGAACTTTCGCGATAACCAATCGAGCAACTCGGGGTGTGTCGGTTGTTCGGCGCGGTGTCCGAAGTCGCTAGGAGTATTTACCAAGCCACGTCCAAAATGGTGCATCCACACGCGATTGACCATCACGCGAGCGGTCAGCGGATTGTTGGGATCAGCGATTGAGTCTGCAAGTTCCAGTCGGCCGCTGCCTTGTAGGAACTGCTTGACTTCGCCTCCCGAAACTTCCTTAAGCGCGGTTAGGAAATGGCGGCTTTCTTCCGCTCCTTTTGTCAGTGGGTTGCCACGCAGAAAAACTCGAGGCGTCGCTGGTTGGGGGCGATCAAAGAGAATGGTTGCATGGGGTGGTGCACTGGGATTGTCGAGCAACCAGCGATCCACTTCGGCTTGGTTTTTCCATAGTTCCGTCGTCACGCCGATCGGAAAATGAAACTCGATATTCGCGATATGCTCGTCGGGAACCGTGCAGGGCGAATCGTGTGCATAGAGGACTTGCCGTAGTTGTTCCGCTGCAAGGCTGGGCAGCGCGGTGGCGGATGGCTCCTTAGCCAACAACTCACGCCACTGCTTTTCAATTTCGGTGAACTGCGTTCCGTATTCAGCCGCTGCCGCGTGAAGTCCGCTGACATCATTGCTCTTCAGCAGCGCATGCCACTTAGCGAAGATCGGCATGTCCTGCCGCGCGTCCTTGGCTAAGTAAGCCTGCCATTTACGAACGAAGACGGGATTCAAGTCATTCTCGTCCAGCAATTGACTAAAGACTTCTTCGGGATACTTTTCAAGTTCAAGTTGGGCGAGCAGGTGTTCTTTAACGCGGGCTCGATTGCGGGCGGCTTGTTCTTCGCGGCGCGTCGCCATGGTTTCGCGGAGTTTCTTTTTCCGTTTCTCCAATTCCTCCAAGACGGTTTCATCTTGGGAGATGCCGCAAGGAACCAATTGCTCGGCACTGCTTTGAAACACACCATAAAGTGCGTAGTAATCGCGCGTGGGGATCGGGTCGTATTTGTGATCGTGGCAACGGGCGCAGGCCACGGTCATGCCCAACATGCCACGTGTGACCACATCGATACGGTCATCGATGATGTCGTGGGTTACTCCAAGAAATCGGCGGCCAATGGTCAGGTAACCCATAGCGGCCAAGTGGGGAGAGCCTGGCGGTTCGATTTGATCTGCAGCAATTTGTAGTCGTACAAAACGGTCGTAGGGCATATCGGAATTCAGTGCCTGTACGACCCAATCGCGATAGGTGGCAGCATGGACCCAGCGTTTTTCTTCCCGTGCGTACATGTAACCTTTGGTGTCTGAGTAGCGGGCTATGTCGAGCCAATGGCGGGCCCACTGTTCACCATAGTGGGGCGAGTTCAATAAGCGATCAACGACTTTTTCGAAAGCGTCGACAGAAGTGTCGCGTTCAAACGCTTCCACTTCCGCTAATGTTGGCGGCAATCCAGTGAGATCGAATGTCACTCGCCGCAGCCAAGTGCGTCGCTCCGCAGGCGGGCTCGGCTCAAGTCCCTTAGCGCGCAGTTTTTCGAGTACGAAGAGATCCAGCGGCTGTGCGCTCCAAAGGTTACCTTCAAGCTCGGGTGGTTTTGCATCGGCTAGTGGCTTTAACGACCACAGCGGTTTTTCGCTGGCTTTGGGGGTGGGCACGCCGTCGCGCGGGTCGGGCGCACCAAGCTCTATCCAAGTCGCCAAATCTTCGATTTCGCGATCGCTCAGTTTCTTCGATGGTGGCATCTGCAGAGATTTATCCGCATAACGCACGGCGGTCATCAAGCGGCTTTCGGCTTGGTCTTTTGCCACAATCACCGCGCCTTGATCGCCGCCTGCTTGCCATCCAGCCTTTGAGTCCAGACGCAGATTGCCTTCCTGTTTCAGCTCGCCATGGCATTCGATGCAACGTTCCACCAACAATGGCCGAATACGTGACTCGAAGAATGCAAGTCCATCGTCGGCTACGACATGCGGACTGGTGTGTAGCGCCCAAATGCCGATCAGCCAAGAAATCAGGACTGACTTCAATGAAGATTTCAAGAGCTGAGATAGAAACATGGTTTATACCGATGAACGATTGAATTGCGAGGAATCGACACTTCTTGCTGATCGCCACCGAGTGTACCCGGTGGAATGGTGGCGATCGGCGCCAAGTGAAAATCAGTGTCCTTCACATTTTAGCCGAAGATCGGCGAGGCAGCCCTGACGATTGTCGAGTTTGCCCAACGCAAAGCTGCGAAGCAGTAGGTCGCGACTGGGCTTTTGGGCACGTTCGGCAGGCTCATGGAACTGACACTTAAGCGAACTTGCATGCCCCCCTAATGTCCTATTGGGTGTGGCGTTTTGCCCACGCAAATCAAGGAACTGTCATTTCAATCGCCTAATCGTTACCTTTGGCAATGAAAGGAATGCAACCGCTGACGAATATGCCGCCAGCCAGACTGAAAGAACTTTTCTCAGGGCGGGTGATTGCTATACTTGTCTGAGTCGGCAGAAGACTTTTTAGGAGGGCACAAAATGAACGACGAGCATCTCGATTTCCAACTCAAGCGATGGCAATTTGACCCTGAATCTAACTGCGTTCGCTTGCTCAAGGGTGCGGACGGACGGGATGTGATTCAGATGCGTGTCGACCTTGGAATTCTTCAGCTAGAGACGACGGGTCGGCCAGATGGCACACGGCCACAGGGGTTTCCAACCCTGCTTGACCATCTGCTGCACGAGGAAACTCAGTCACCCGATTTTGAACTGTCCGAAGAAACCTGCATGGAAATTGATCGAGAATTTGTGCAGTTTTACCACCGTCGGGTGGCTTGGCTGCGACTCCAACGATTTGACCGAGCGGTCAAGGATGCCAACCACACGTTGGCGCTCATGGACTTTTGCCAAGAGCATTCACCTTGTGAAGATTGGACACTCCAGCACGAACAGCACCGAGCATTTGTGATTTTTCATCGTAGCCAAGCGGCCGCGCTCGGCGCGATCGAAGAGCAATCACCTCAAGGCGCCCTGAAAGCCATCGACGAAGGGCTCGAGCTGATTCAAGAGAACTTCGAGGATATGGGCTGGGAAGACGATTTTGAGTCCGACGAATTGGTGCAGCGGTTGACGCATATGCGGGATTCTCTGCGCTCGGAATTCTCGATTCAAAAAAGTCTGCGTGAGCAGTTGGCTGAAGCTGTCGAACTTGAGCAGTATGAATTGGCCGCTCGCTTACGTGACGAAATGTCGCGCAATGCAACGAATTGATCCGTGAGTGACCAACCACCTTTGGTGACTCAGCCAGTAGCGACTCAGCCAGTAGTGACTCAGCCGGTAGTGGCTGAGCTAGTACAGACTGAGCAGGTCGAGACCGACGAGCCTTCGCTGAATCGCGACAACGAGGTGCCACGAGGTACGGATGAAGGATACTCTTGGATCGCTGCTTGCCTGTGGTTGGGGGGCAGCTTGACGATCTTGTCGCTCGCAGCCATCCTGTCCGTTGGACCCTCGCGACATGTCTATCTTCCCGGAGTAAGCGTACCGTTGCCCGAGACCTGCATGATGCATGCTAGGTTTGGAATTGATTGCCCTGGATGTGGCTTGACACGATCCTTCATTCACTTTGCACATGGCCGGATTTTTGAGGGAATGTCCGTCAACCCTGCCGGCATCGCGATCTTTCTGTTTGTAGCCGCTCAAGTACCCGCTGCATCGCTGCGATTCGCATATGGCAGATCCAGTCGCGTTGCGATATGGTGGTCGCGGTGCAATGAGATCGCTTTAGTGATTTTACCCATCCTTACCTGCATTCAATGGATTGTGCGATTGGTGCTTGGAGATTACCGTTGAGCAACTCAATTCAAATACTTGGCCCGCGCGGGAACACATTGTCAGTTCAAGCGACCGGTGAGGGGCAAACGCTCTTTCTACTACACGGATTTCCACTTGATCATCGCATGTGGAATCATCAACTCTCGGGACTGAGCGACCGCTTGCACGTTGTGGCTGTGCAGATGCGAGGCTTTGGTTCCTCAACGCTCGATGAGCCCGACTTTACGATCGCTGAGTTAGCCCAAGATGTCGATTTCTTGCGTCAACATTTAGCGGGTGGCCAGCCGATTTGGTTGGCGGGGCTGTCGATGGGTGGCTACGTAGCGTTGGAATATTGGCGGCAGTTTTCAAACCAGTTGCGAGGACTGTTGCTGTGCAATACCAAACCAACCGCTGACAATGAGGCTGGAAAAGCGGGGCGGCTGGCGATGGGCCAAAAAGCGCTCGCTGAGGGAACATGGGCTGCCGTGGAACCCATGTTCGGTAAACTCCTCTCAGAACAAACTGTTGCATCGAAGCCGGAAGTGGTTGAGCTCGTCAAGTTGATGATGCAAAACGTTGCTCCGGCCACAGTGGCCGCCGCGCAGAACGCGATGTCTCAAAGACGGGATTTCACCGACTTCTTACCGACGATTCAGGTTCCTACCTTGGTGGTTGCAGGCCAATCGGACGCCATCGCTCCGGCGACTGATGGTGAAGTTTGGGCGAGCAAGATTCCTAACTCAACTTTTGAAGTGCTTGCGGGTACCGCACACCTGTCGCCGCTGGAAAGTCCAAACGCATTCAATGAATTAGTCCTCAAGTTCATCGGCGGGACAAAAAATTAGTTGGAACGCACCGAACCTAGGATAACGCGGACGTCACGGATACTACACCACGAAAATTGGCTGGACTTGGTAGCTGTTGCTGGTGGGGAGTCCGAAGTTTCTGGACACCACTTAAACACAGAATGGAAATATTGCAACGACGGTTGTGACACCTCGAACAATTATGGATTTCATGACATTCAGGCGACACGCTAGGATGTGATAGGATGTACCTCCAGGTCCAGTTCTAGCAAAAGTTACTTGCTTCGATCGTTTCAGTTTTTCAACTTGCAAGTTTTAAGGTGGGTAAATGATTCGGACACAAATGTGCAAATGGTTGCTAGCTGTTATCGCACTCGCACCAGTCAATTGTTTTGCACAGGGCACCACCGCTCCGCCAAAACACACTTTACTTGAATTGCGTTTAGCTGCTAACAATACCGCATCCTTTGATTCCGGTCTCACCGCAGAGTTGCTAATCGCACACTGGCTAGTCGCACATGGCCTGAAGACTAATGACGCGGTCAATTTTTTTCTAACATCAGTTACAAGCAGAACTGACTGTGAGGTACCTGGTTGGTGGAAGAATCGGTTTATTGACGTGTTTACTGATGCAACAGTTGACCCGACGAAGTATTCCGCGCAAGAATCTGCATCTTATGGATCATTCAAGCAAAGTGTCATCAAATTTGGAGTGAGTCTGTTTAAGTCACCCGAAGGTTTTGTGCCACATGACAACATATTCGGCGCCGCTTCGAATGAGCAGCAATTCCTGGTTTGTGCGTCGAGTACAGGAAGGCTAACAGATCTTGTTTCCGGTTTTGTAGAGGACACGGGAAAAAAAGATCAAAAAGCGTTTAAAAGCCATGTACGAATCCCATTGCGCTCGTGGTGCCCGATAATGGAAGATCTTGTTCTCGACGACTCATTAAAGGACGCTTGCCGTGCTGGAACTGTTGAATTGCGCCATTCTGGGAATGTCTTGTTGATTTTTGGAGATTCAGGCAATCATCTTTTTCTATCAGCGGTCGACCTCGAAGGCAAGAAGTGTAAGTTCTGCTTTAGAGTTACCGAACCATTTGAAGCCACTTGCCTAGGTTGCTCGCTAGAGGACATTTTGCAATCGCCGCGCATCGGCTTTTAGTGTGAGCGTTCAAAAGAATAGCCCCTGAGTCGTCCCCATCGGAGCCGGAAAAATAGTTTCCACGCAGTTAGTTGTTATGGCATGCGGTTGGCTGAGGGCTACTTTAGGGTCAGTGATGACACTGTGTCCCGTTTACGACGCGAGTGCGTCCTCTGTAGGTTGTATGCGGTGCTGGCGTAGGCGGCGGAAATTTTGAAAGTAGATTTGACTTTTCGAAAAGACCGTTTTTTGACAGCCAAATTGGGTGCTTCGGTTCGAGTTTCTGGGTTGCTTTGCTTCCAACTAAAACTCTTTGGGAGAGAATAAGTGGCCGAACGGTTGAGCACACTGTGAATGGGTCGATCGCTGAGGCCGCAACATCGTCTAGCCAAGCCATCAGGGATGTTGCGACTCGGCTATGCGTTCGTTGCTAAGAGCATAAACCCTCGTCGCCATTCGTCCTTTGACGCCTCACTTAGTGAGAAGCCCAACGATCCGCAGACTAAATCTGCGGGATTCGCCCGCGCGGTCAATCGCTGCGGCCGCATCATCGCACTAGTGTCGCGAATCGCCCTCGCTCCGGAATACCGGATGTCCCTCCGCAAGAAAATCCAGGTGAGTTCCAAAAGTCACCCTACTTTGTACGCAAACGGAGGCGTTTTCGGGTGCGCCACCTGTAGTCCGCTATGATTCAATGATCTGGTCCTCACGATTGAGGTAGGGAAGACGCCGGGGCGTCTCCCCTCCCACCGAACCGGACTGGCGGATCTCCCGCATCCGGCTCTCCAGTCGATTGTTACTTGCAACAAGGTTGGCATTGGCGGGCATGGGCTGTTGT
>JANRMD010000479.1:0-13851 GCA_033761895.1 Pirellulaceae bacterium
AACAGACGATCACAAACCGACGACTCGGGAAGATTTTTGAAAACGTTTCAAATTTCGATGCTCCCCGTGCGCAAATAGACCATCAAAAAAGAATTTTAATTATGTTCTTGACATCTCTACAAAAGCGCCGTCGGCTCACTAAGAAAACAGGCCGCTAGCATCGACGGCTCACTAAATCAACAAGCCGTAAAGGCTTTCGGGGGCTGCCTAGCTACTCTCGAAATGCTTGACGCATTCCGCTACGAGATCGCTCGAATTGCTAGACGCATTGCGCTGTGCATCATGCTTTCGGGTCAATACGAAAAGTGCTTTTCTTTCGACCAAAAATTGCTTGATGTGAATTTCTAGTTAAGTTGCGCTACCGTACAGCAATTCAGTCAACAATCTACCGTATGATCGTTCGAAGTATTTCGAATAACTCCGGTTTAGCACTTCCATGCTCTTCGAACTTAGATACCTCGACTTTCTCGGTTTAACCGTCGTGACTGCTGCGGCTTACGCAACAGCTCTGTGGTACCTTCGACGCAACGGAAGACTGGATTTATTTATGGCATGGGGAGCGGTGCTTATTGGGTTGCTGCTGCCGTTGGGCTGGATTGTGACCAGTCGCGCCGATCGGGCCGAACGTGCGATACTCACTGAGCAATACCGCCGCTTGACTCCTACGTTGGCTGAGGTGCTACGCGAAAAAGGTCATGCAGACTTTACCAAGGTCTTTGATCCAACCACGCAAGATGATCCAGAATTCGATAAAGCTTACAAGGAAATGCGCTCTGCGGAAGAGCGTTGGTTGCGAATCAATAACCCGTCGGTTTCCGATATTTTTACTTTCGCTTTTGATGAAGTTACCAAGCATTATCGTATCGTGGTAGATTCCTCCAACGACAATAACACCGACGGTGTCGTTCGAGGCGATGAAGTTAGCAAACCGGTTGGAACACCCTTATTGAGAGATATTGGTGAAGGCAAACGAGCGTTTGAGGGAGGGTTCGGTTTCGATGAACGCGTTCAGAACAACCGAGTTTCGGCTTACTATCCGATTCAGGACACGCATGGCTTTGTCAAAGCCGTGTTAGCGGTTGACATCAACGCCGATCATTGGCGAGATCAAATCTGGGCGGCGCGCTATTCCGCGAACGCACAACTATTTTTGTTTGCCTTTGTGGTGCTGGGAGGGATTTTGTTCATTGGCATGCTGCGGGCTGATGTACGCGCATCCAGTAAGAAGGAAGAGGCGTTACGAGCCGCGCATCGAATTGCACGTGAAGCAGCGGAAGAAGCCCAACGTGCGACCGAAGCCAAAGCCCAATTTTTAGCCAACATGAGTCACGAAATTCGGACTCCCATGAATGGCGTCATCGGCATGTCCGAATTGCTGCTGCAGACCAAACTGTCTAGCGAACAACGCCAGTACCAAAACCTGCTCTTAGATTCTGCAAGATCACTGCTAGACTTGTTGAACGACATACTCGACTATTCGAAGATTGAGGCGGGCAAGATTGAATTGGAATCGATACCATTCAATTTGGAAGATTTGTTCGCTCACACACTGCAGTCCTTAGGGCGTCGCGCGAGCGAAAAGAAGCTCGAGCTGCTTTTGTGCGTTGATGGTAACGTACCTGCAGAGATCATTGGGGACCCAACCCGCTTGCGTCAGATACTAATCAACTTGGTATCCAATGCAATCAAGTTCACACGCTTTGGCGAGGTTGAGATCCGGATTCGAGTCCCCCAGAAACAGCGGTGTATTGAACCCTTGCAATTGTCAGAGCACTCGCGGTCCATCGAACTGCAATTTGCGGTTCGTGATACGGGCATCGGTGTCCCACCGTCGCAGCGCACACGCATCTTCGAATCGTTTACGCAGGCTGACGCATCCACCACGCGAGACTATGGTGGCACAGGTTTGGGGCTTGCCATCTGTTCCAACCTTACAAAGCTCATGGGGGGAGAGATTTGGCTGGAAAGCGAGGTTGGCAAAGGGAGTACCTTCTTCTTTCAGATACCCGTCATTACAGTTCAAGAACCGGAATTGCCAGTTGATTTCAGTTCGACTGGGCAACATGTGTTGATCGCGGATGACAACGCGATCAACAGGTCAGTCTATTCACAAATGCTGGAGCGCGCAGGGTTCCAGGTTGCTACTGCAAACGATGGACAAATGGCTCTCAAGATGTTGTTGGAGGCTGCTGAATGCAAGCGGCGGTTTGACTTGGCCTTAATTGACCTAGCAATGCCGGTAATGAGTGGGCGTGAAGTTGCGGTGAGCATGTCAGCTAACGAGCAACTTCGGGACACTCCTGTGATCCTGCTGTCTTCGATGGACAACCTCAATGTGGAATTGCGCGCGCTAAATCTGCCATGTGTCGAAAGATTGCTCAAACCGGCTTCACGTCGCGAGTTACTTACTGCTGTTCGCAGCGTGTTTTCAACTCGTCCAGAAAGAAAGGCAGCCGTGCCAGCCCCCATTGCTCGTTCGGGAGGCGTGCTGCGGATCTTGCTCGTCGACGACGCGGCAGTAAATCGTATGGTCGCAAAGTCCTTGCTCGATCGCCGTGGACATATTGTTGCAACTGCCATTGATGGAGAAGATGCGGTAGAAAAATGGAATAGCAGCGAATTCGATGTTGTGTTGATGGACATTCAGATGCCCAAGCTCGATGGCTTCGCAGCCACCGCCGAGATTCGTAAAGCCGAGCGGAAAACAGGCAGACGAACTCCTATCGTGGCCATGACTGCGCATGCAATGCAAGGCGACCGTGAGCGATGCCTCGAACAAGGGATGGATGGCTATCTTTCCAAGCCGTTCCGTCCTGACGAGATGTTCACGCTGGTGGAATCGCTGGCTGTCCCCCAGCTGCCGCAGCCAAGCCAACTCCAGATTGCCGAGCCCTCGGCAGGTCTTGAAGTTAACAATCAATACGAAAATCGTGAAAACGTACTTCTCCGCGAATTGCAAGCTCCGGAGCCGAGCGAGTTCGACTATGAGACACTGCATTCCAATACAGGCTGCGATCATGAACTGGCGCAGCAGATGATCGATCTGTTTTTGGAGGAAGCTCACGGTCAACTTGAAAGCGTAACGCGGGCTATCGCAGTTCGAGATGGGACAGCCATTGCCAAAGCAGCTCATCTACTGCGCGGATCTGTCTCGATCTTTGGCGCGAAGCAATGTGTCGAACTATTGCGTACCTTGGAAGGAATTGGAAAGTCAGGGCACTTTGAAAAACTTGATAGCCTCTGGGAGCAACTGGCCGAGGTGCTGAACACGTTGCTGCATGAGCTTCGGACAGTTGAACCGATTCCTGAAACCGCCGATTCGAGGTGCGAGTGATGAGAATCTTGCTCGCTGACGACAATCCAATGTGGTCCCGTTTGCTGGAGTCGAATGTCAAGCGGTGGAAGTTCGAGCCGATCATTTGCAAAGATGGCAATGAAGTTCTTGAGCGGATGAATAGTCCCGATGCGCCTCGACTGGCGGTAATCGATTGGGAGATGCCTGGACTTGACGGTGTCGAAGCCTGTCGACAAATCAAAGCCTCTCAAAGTTTACCGTACACCTACGTTGTGTTGCTATCGAGCCGAGATGCCAAAGAGGACATCCTCGCTGGCTTGCAAGCGGGCGCGGACGAGTATCTCACCAAACCTGTTGATTTAGAGATTCTTCGCAGTCGACTGAACGCTGCACGCCGTCTAGTTGATGCCATTCCACCCAAAGAATGGGCTCGCCCGCGCATCGAAGGCTACGAAGTGGATCGAGTTGTCGGCAAGGGGGCTTTTGCAACGGTATGGCGAGCCACCAAAAATGACACGGGAGCTGTTGCGGCCCTCAAAGTGCTGCGTGTCGATCTGGCCACGAATGTTGTCTTCGAACGTTTTGCGAACGAGATCGAAGTCATGAAACAACTTCGACATCACTACATCGCCAGCATTCACGAAAGCCGCATCGACCGCTCCGTGGGCTACTATGCCATGGACTTGATCGAAGGTGGGTCACTGGGCGAATACTGCAAGCGCGCCAAGCTGAACGCGCTTCAGAACATCAGGATGATTTCTCGAGTGTGCAAAGGGCTGGCGCATGCTCATGACCGAGGCATCATTCATCGGGATCTCAAACCCTCCAACATTATGGTCACTCTCGATGGAATTCCAAAAATTGTGGATTTCGGCTTGAGCAAGTCGATGTTCAAAGTTCCCAGTGAAAATGCACTGCAGACGATGGAAGGCTCGTTGGTTGGAACACCCTTGTTCATGGCACCCGAACAAGCACGAGGCGAAGTTCAGAAAGTTGATCACCGTACCGATATATTTGCCGCCGGCGTTATCCTCTACATCATGCTGATGCGAAAACACCCGTTCAAGGTCGATCCCGGTAGTTCGGCCAAGACTGTGCAGGAACTCGCTGGCGGCAAACCTCGACTGCCGAGCGAATTTCATCCGGATTTCAGCCGACGCTTGCAAGATATCTTGATGCGTGCCTTAGCCATCAATCAGGAGGACCGATACCAGTCTGCCTTGGAATTGGCGATTGATCTTAAGACGTTCGTCAAGTCCCGGGTTAAAGAGTACATCGATTCACTGGATGAATCCGGAGTATCCACATAGGAATGTTGCTAGACGCCATGTCGCAAGCCAGCCTATTTCTGGCTGAACGGTTTGGTGCGATAGACTTCGAAGTTGGTGTAGTGTGCATTCTGCGGGTCGATGAGAAAATCGCGAATGAATGACATTAGCCGCTTAACGTGTCCACTGCTCGCGCGTTCGGCTGGGACGCTTTTGCCCGGCGCGACGGCCAGTTCGGCGACAGTGGGGTCGATAAACGCACGCAGGTTCTGAATGTCTCGATCGATAAAAGTGGCAAAGTCACGAAACGTTTTTCGATTGCAGAACCTTCCTTCAATGTCATACAAATAGGCGCTACCCAAGCAGATCGAACACATACTGTAATCCTCGGCGCTCAGTATTCCCGCAGCTTGCAACAATTTCGCCAACACCCAGTTCTCACGATCGCTACCATCGCCAGCAATCTTCTGGATCAGCTTCGTGCGTTGGCTTTGACGGAGTAAGGGTTTCAGGCGACTTTCATTGGACACGATCGAAACAAAGCGACTTTGAACGCTTTCACGGCTGAGTTGAATTCCCGCAATGGCCCTCAAAAAGTTCGCCCAGCGCTGTTGATACTCTTCCAGGCTTAGATCATCGGATCGGCTAGTAGATGAACGCAAAGTCCTCTCTGCATGATACGAGAGTTTTTGAGCGTCGGGCGACAAGTAGGGTATCCGCGTTTTCTTGCACGGATCGGTTAACTTTGATATGCGGCTCAATAATTCTTCACCGTTTTGGGCGTTCGTCCAAGCTTGGACGGCTTCAGCGCTCAACCCCGAGGGAAAGCGAAATGCCGCAAAACTGGCGGGTAGATTGACGATCGGCTCCGCCGATTGAAATTGCATCGCGGCAAGCTTCTGCACAACTGCTTCACGTTCACTCCAGTTGCGTAGGCGCTCAAGGAAACTCAACGCTGAGAAACTGTTGTATCCATCCTCTTGGCGTATCAAAAAACATGCGAATTCCAACAATACTTGAACCTTCTCAACCTTTGGCGCAACTTGCAGGAGGGCAGCCACCAATCCCGGAAGCTTCAGGCACTCGAGCAGCATCGAAGGATGGGGATGATTCGCACGAAACGGATCCAGGCGGCTTGGCAAAAAGCGATTGCCAACGGATTGGCGAGCAGGTTTTATTCGTTCAATAGCCGAAAGACCTGGTGCATCTGCGAGTAGATTTCTTGACGTACAAATTGCAAATCTCGCTCGCGATGATTCAATTCGGTCCGGAACCAAATGGCAATTGCGAGCCCCAGTGTGGAGGCGTGTTCGACATCACGCGCATGGCGAACCGCGCTTGCCATCGCGGCAGCATCCCTGTCGAAGCTTGCAGCAGACTTTTCATTGGGCGGGCTCAACTTGAGTTCAATCACTTCGGTCGCATGTAGTTTGTCTGCCGCCAGTCTTCGTCCAATGTTCGCATCGATCAGTTCAAGTTGTTCTGCGGCGTTGGCTTCACTGCTTCGCCAGCGGTGCAGCGCTCGCAACTGGGCAGCAATCTCCTCTGTGGCCTGCGGTAGCTTAAACCTCCCGAGAAAGCTCAACAGCGGTGCTGCGGTATGCGACTTGGCAAACGCGAGTAAAGCGTTCAGGCGTGGAGGAATCTCGTGCATGCTGTAAGCCGTCTTGTAAGCAATCCGCCGGAATGCGTTACCGTGCGCTACATTTATGGAATGGATGTGAAAATGTATCTACTGTAGTTTAGTCCTATCAGCCGGCAGGCGTTAGCCTCCGGTTGGGCTGTGCGACAATATCAGTCATGCACAAGCTCTGTAGGTGAGCACAAGTAGCAGTAAAGGTAGAAGTCGCAGGAAGTGAAGAATCCATGAAGAATCCATGTTTTCTAATGGTCTATCGGAAAGCGTCGGCTAGCACAGCTATATTCATACCCGAATCTACATACACATCTTTGTACAGCCAGCTTCATTAGAAACTTGTGGGACTAATCGTGGCGATTCAGTGCCCCCTTTGTCACAAAAAACTTGGACTTTCGAGCATTCGCGCGGGACAGTTCGATCCCCAGTGTCCTAAATGCGGAGCGCAATTTGTCGTCCGCGTTCAAGTCATGTCTCAACCGGAGTATGCAAAGTATCGCAAGAAACGCTTGCGGGAAAAGCGTGCTATTCGGAAACTTGCCGAATTGAAGAATCAGCCCGCTGTTGCCAACCGCCCAGAGGCCACCACACCGGAAATTGCAGCTGCAACACATGTCGCACTCAGCGAAACGAGCTCAATCGCTGTTTCTGCCTCAGCCTTTGTGGGCTCGGACGAAAGTATGCTGGCGACCTCTTCCGGTGCCTCACACCGCAATGGTTCGCATCCCGAATCGCGACATCCGGAATCGCTAGGAGGTTATCGAGTCCTGAAGGAGCTTGGGCACGGCGGGATGGGGTCCGTTTATTTGGCGAAACAAAACTCGTTGAATCGACAAGTCGCCATTAAGACCATTCGTCCGCAGTTGGCAGGCAATCCGGCTTTCATCAGCCGCTTTACCCGTGAGGCTTACGCGGCCGCGCAGTTGACTCATCACAACATCGTACAAGTCTATGATCTTGCCGAAGATCACGGCACTCATTTCTTCAGTATGGAGTATGTAGAAGGGGTGCCGCTGGACAAGCTACTGATGGAGCGAAAACAATTGGAGCCTAGAGCCGCGATCGGTTTCGTGCTCCAAGCCGCACGAGGCTTGCAGTTCGCACACGAACACGGCATGGTGCATCGCGATGTGAAGCCAGCCAACTTGCTCTTGAATCAACATGGAATCGTCAAGGTGGCTGACCTGGGTTTGGTGAAGACTCGCGATTCCACCGACGCACTCAATGGCGAGGCTGTTGCAACCTCTGGCGAGGGCTCAGCCGGGATTACAACGGTTGGCGATTCGCTTGGCACACCCTCTTACATGTCACCCGAACAATGTGAGAACGCCGCTGGAGTGGACCACCGCGCCGACATCTATTCGCTAGGCTGTACTCTATATGCCCTGCTAACCGGACGACCTCCATTTACCGGTCGGACTTCGGATGAAGTCGTTAAGCAGCACAAGACATCGCAGGTCACGCCGCCTATTAAGTTGATTCAGACACTTCCTCCCGCACTTTCTGATCTCAGCGTGCGAATGCTCGCCAAGCGTCCTGAAGATCGGCCCAGCGACCTCGGTGACGTCATCGTGCAACTGGAAGGGATGCTTGAAAATGGCGCTTCGCCAGTCGCACGCTATGCTGACACACTCGCACATTGGATGGCTCAATACCGCGCGTCCAAGCTATCTTTGCTCCGTCCGCGTTTGATTCAGGGACTTTATGCCATCGCAGCGATAATTGGGGTCTTCTTGCTTGCGAGGCTTCAACTGATCGCAGCGATTTCGGTCTTGGCCATTCCAGTGGTTGGTACGTTGGCTTACGTAGTTGTGCGCGGCCTGTTGGATCAGTCACATTTGATCGGCCAAGTTCGCAAACTGATCTTCGCGAGTCGCTGGATGGACTATCTGGTTGGGCTGCTGTGCGTCGGGCTAATCGTGGGCGGCATCGTTGTCTTTAATCTGTACGTTCCGGCGATTGTCTCGATAGTCCTTGGTGTGGCTGCAGCGATTGGATTTTATTTCGGCATTGATCGAGTCATCGATGCTGAACGCAAGTCGACAATGGCCAACGCTCGCAGCGTACTCCGACAAATGCGACTTGAAGGGATGGACGAGTCGTCCATACAGCGCATCGCTGCGGAGGCGTGCGGGGAGTATTGGGAAGAGTTTTTCGAGCAATTGTTCGGATACCCAGCCAAGCGCAGCATGCGCAAGCTGCTGGAGAATGAACGGGCAGGAATGCGGTTTCACAAGTTTGCTGTTTGGCGTGACAAGATCGTCGATGCCATCGATAACCGCTTGGATGAATTGGATACGATTCGACAGCGCAAGCGTATGCGCAAAGTTGAAATGGCGAAGCTGATCGCGCAGGGACTAAGTAAGTCAGACGCTCGAAAACGCGCTTCCGAAGAGAGCGAATTAGCACTGGAGCATACGCTGGCTCTGCGAGCCTCGGCACGCGAGTTTGCCGTTGCCGGAGCAGAGCGGCGGCGTGCACTCAAGCAGCTTGTCAGCTCAGCTAGATCGGGCAAGTCAAGACGCAACATTTCTATAGTTGATCGACTGAGGAAGCTGCCCACAGCCATCTTTGGTGGCAAAGCACGGTTTGCGGTCGGTGTCGTGTTGTTGGTGCTTGGATTCGCTTGGCTGCAACACAATCAGGTGTTTAGCGGATTGCAACAAGCTGCAACATCCGTTGGAAGTGTTTCGGACCTGGGGAACGTCGATGTTAGTCAACTGGGCTCTAGCATCGGTGCAAACATATCCAACCGCGCGAGCTACGAGGCTTTGCCTTTCTTGCCTGGCGCATTCGGCGAATTGCTTGGATGCATCGGTACCTCGATCGCGGGACTGGCACTGGTTGTCACAGCGCCATGTAGCGGCATTAAGTCGATCGCGTTGGCGGTTGGGGCGGCCGCCATGGCAATACTCGGTCCCGCCCTACTAATTGACTACATCCCGGAATTGCCGTTCTCAATTCCTGTACTACAAACTAGCGAGCTAGCGGCCTACTTGCTGGCCGCGTTGATGACCGGTGTTTGTTGGTGGCAAAGTACGTAACGACGCTGCATGAATTGATTCCCTTTGGATTGACGACTAGAAAAGGTCATGCGACATGAGTGTCCGATTTTTGTGTACTTCCTGCAATACTTCGATCAAGGCCAAAGATGAATATTCTGGAAAAACGGTTCGCTGCCCGCACTGTCGTGAAAAGACGGTTGTACCTAACGACGACCAACCCAATGACGTTTTGGAGTTGGGCGACGATTACGGCTTGGCAGCGATGAGTGTTGGCGAGATCGAGATCGATTCGCCAGAGATGCATATTGAAAAGCCTCGAACTCGATCCGCCCCTGCACCACTACCAGACACGCTTCGCGTTCCCTTTCCCGAGCCGCTTGTCGAGAGTCCTGCCCATAACACCAGTGAACCGCACGGACAGTATCAATTGCTGTTGAGAGCGAGTCTTGGCTTGCGAATTGTTTCCGGCTGCGCGGCACTCGTTTGGCTGTATATTCTTGGCGGAGAGTTCATCGAGTTTATGGTTGGGAGCAAGGAAGCAGAACCAGCAGGCGGTGCCTACTTGTCTCCACTCTTGCAACTTGCGGTGACCTTTATCGTCGGCGCATCCGCAGTGTGTTTGCTAGCCGGTGCAAGTGAATCTCTGCGAGCATTGCTTGATATTCGCAACAGTTTGGCGAGAACTGGTAGAAGATAAGAACCGTTTTCAAAGCTTGGGCAGTGCAAATGAATCTGTCATCCATTTTCGAGTACTTACTTTATGTTTCGGTGGTGGTGGCTCAGAGAATCCGCATGATCCAGTAGTTTGCGGTTTGGCGGTATCATTGGGTTGCTTTTTATAAGCCAGCTAGGCTAATGTTTTGACCGCGTTAGTATAGCCAGAGTCAACGTGTCTCGGGAGACGCTCGGCGGAGCCGCGTTTTGCCTAAGTGCAAGGACTCATGGCTTGTGAACGTTTAGTCCTAGCCGAAAGAAGCATCGCATTTGCACCGGTTTTCTGAAGTAAATCGAAGAAACCGGTGCTAACGTACTGCGGTTAATGATGCAAACTGAGTGACATTGGTGTCGCTCTCCCGTTGCAAAGCCAAGTAGTCCTACTGGAATATAATTTCTTTCAACTTGACTTTTCCAATTCGTTGTTTTGGAACCCTCACAAGAAGTAATCGTTGACTCCAGTTGCGATGTTCAACGCCAACGAAGTTTGTGCATGAATTGTTTTTCCTGCTTCATAACAACTCCCGAACGGTTTTTTCTTACAATCTGAATTCTAAGACCAATCCTGCTTTCGCTCTTGCCCGGCGAGGAATCATACTGTGGACGATGCTTCGGATCGCAACCTGCTTTTTGGAATTCTTGCCGTTCAATTCGATTTTGTTCGAGCGTCTGAGTTCATGGAAGCGGCGAACCAGTGGATGCTACAGAAGAGTTCATCCCTCGGTGAGATCCTTGTTTCAAGGGCATACTTAAGTGACGAAGATCGGCGCTTTATTGATACCATTGTCGAGAAGCATATCTCGCGATCTGGGTCGCCGCATAAGAGCCTTGAGTTGCTGAGTAATTCGTCAATTGAAATCTCGGATCTCACGTTAAGAGGCGAGATTCTTACCAAGGGACACTCGAGCTTCCGGGCAGCAAGCGATGCTGAGAGTGAGCATCTAACTGTATCCCAAACAACTGCTGGTGATCTATCGATTATTGGCGAACGATTTGCGATTGTCCGCGAATTGGCTCATGGCGGCTTGGGTGAAGTTTTTGTTGCTCGCGATCGCGAGTTGGATCGTGAAGTTGCCCTGAAGAAAATTCTCGAGAAGCATCGCGGTAGACAGGAAATTCGCGATCGTTTTATAGTCGAAGCCAAAGTAACGGGCGGTCTTGAACACCCCGGAATCGTCCCCGTCTACGGGCTTGGAGCATTTCCAAACGGAGCGCCATTCTACGCAATGCGTCTGATTCGAGGCAAAAGTCTTCAAGATTCGCTTAAGTCGCTCCACGTCAGAAAGGAGCCGCATTCGGCCGCCAAGGATCGAGTACTTCGCGGATTGATTCGCGCAGTTATCGATGCGTGCAATGCAGTTGGATATGCGAACAGTCGCGGAGTAATTCACCGCGATATCAAGCCACACAATATCATGATCGGTAGGTTTGGTGAGACATTGGTCGTAGATTGGGGACTCGCCAAAGTTATCGGAATTGAGGACACGGATCTTGCCCCAAGCGAGATGCCGCTGGATGAACCACGACAGAGCGATAGCGCGCCGACAACGATGGGTTCTATTTTGGGAACCCATGAATTTATGTGCCCAGAGCAAGCCAATGGTCGTATCGACTTGATTGACCGCAGGTCAGATGTCTTTAGTTTGGGCGCGACGCTGTTTGCGGTGCTTACGGGCAGACCTCCTTACAAACAAGACAATCGGCCAGACACTTTGGTTGCAGCACAAACATGCGACTTTCCGTCGCCGCGCAAGCTTAATCCCGCGATCCCTCGTTCGCTTGAAGCCATCTGCCTTAAAGCGATGGCCAAGGATCGACAGGATCGCTACAGCAACGCAGTCGAACTTGCCGAGGACCTCGACAACTGGATTGCTGGTGCACCCGTAGATGCCTATCCAGAACCATTGACTCAGCGCGCGATGCGGTTCGCGCGAAAACACCAAGTCGCCGTCGCCAGCGCATTTGTGTTTCTCTGTGTTGCATCAGTCGGATTGCTGCTCTCCAACTGGTTGATTGGAAAAGAACGCGATCGCGCGAACGAGGCTTCCGAGGTCGCGACTCAGGAACGCAAGACGGCAGAATTCGCAGCGGCTACGACGATTGCTGTTTTAGACACTTTTGTAAAGAACATTGTTGACGATAAATGGTCCAGATTTCCCGAACTCGACGACGAACGCTTTGAAATGGTGGACATGTCTCTGGATAAATTTGTTGAACTTTCAGAAAAAGCACCGACAAATTTAAGGATCACCAAGAGTGTTTGCCAGCTCTACATCCGCAGTTCGAATTTGTACCGCCACCGCGGCGACTACATCGAAGCCGCAAAAAGACTGGAGCGCGCACACCAAATCGCCGAGCAACTCATTCAAGCCCCTGACGGCGGACCAGAATTCTTTTTCTTGCTGACCGATTCGCAGTTTTATTTGACTGAGTGCGAGTACGCGCAATGGGGGGCAGTTAAGTCGGTACCTGTTGCCGAGAAGTTGAAACAGCTTTGCACGCAGCGACTGACCGTCGAAAGATCGCAATCTGCGCTTCGCGCTCACGCACTAGCGCAGTTGCTTCTTAGTGAAATTAAATGTGAATTCGGAGATTGCGACTTCGCAATTCAGGAAGCTACGGAAGGTATCAACCTGCTGGAGAGGCTGCCCGTATCGAAATCCCAGCCATTCGTTGAAACACTTTTCATTGCAAGCGGAAACGTCAAATTGGCGAGTGCACAGCTTGCGAAAGATGCCTTCGATGAGGCTGGCCTTACGGCAGGCATAGCCCTTGACCAGGCGAGAAAGGGAGCCGAAAACTACTCGGACGTAATCGATTTTAAGACAACTGAAGCCGAGGCAGCCATAGTCCTCGCATGGATTGAATTCTGGCGCAACAACTATGACGCTTCGACCAAGTATGCCGAATTGGCTGTAGAAGTTTCCGAATCACTGTGTGAAGCGTCGCAGACCAATCTCGCCTACAGGCGGTTGGAAGCAGAAGCCTTTCAAGTGCTCGGCCTTAATGCCCTTCAAAAGAAGGACCGTTTGGCAGCTCTTTCGGCCGCCAAGCGGTCTCAGGAATCACTCGATTTTGTTTTCGCCGAGCGTCCTGCAAATGCGTCAACGTTTCCTGTGCAGTTGATAACTCATGCAGTTCATCTTCACTCGCTGCCAGATGATGCGCCCGATCGCCCTTCGTTAGAGCAACTCTTGAGTGAACAGCTCGAGGGACTGCGAAGCCAAAACCCAAGTCACCCCGCACTGCGAAAAGTGCAGAAACTGGCCGCCAACTTCCCCGTGAGCGAGAAACCCAGCACGACACGCTAACTTGGTCGTTGGTTAAGATCATGGATCGATGACGCCGTCTGATATTGAGATTTCAATGTTCTCTATTTCCCCTGCATAGGAATCTATGGGTTCGGTCTCAACCGTCACAACCAAATTGGTAGTTAATGCGTCAGCCTTAATTACTCCGAGTGGAATGCCGTCATTTTGTTTCCATGCGGCAACAAAATAAATTTCTAAAATCCCATTCAGGAATGTGTAAGTGCTGAGAATTTTTCGATCACCCAACTTCACTGTAACACACTTTATATTCGCAACGTCAGCACCAAATCCCCTGGCCCCAACATAATTTAGAAACCCAGGATCGTTTGTACCGACCATAGCCAGAGCGACTTTAGTCGGCCACGGACCATTCGTAATGATCGTCGAGACAAAAACGTTATTCGTTGGTTGTAAATTTATTGGATTCAAAGTTAGTTCTAGTGGTTTTGGCATCTTGGCAGCTCCTATTGCTTGAGTCGGAATTAAGTATATCGCCTGCGGGTTAGAGTTTATCTAACAGTTTCTTCGATTTCAAAGGCCCTGTTGAGAATCGCGTAGATTTCGCACAATACTCACAACGAGTGTCTCTGGCGACTCACGGCGACTCACTGGCCTGCAACCT